>NZ_JAMOKT010000062.1:0-41992 GCF_023656795.1 Parabacteroides caeci | reverse complement strand
TTGACCTCGCCAAAAGTTTTACCTGTCGCCTCATTGGCCAGCACCACATCGGTGCGCCAACTCTGAAATTCAGGCAGACTAAAGTTCAACAGGTAGATGCCATATACCGGAAGCAAGCTATACTTCCAGTCAGCTCCGCTCTCTCCCTGACGAGAGACTAGTCGACAAATATAATAAAATCCACGGTTAAAGAAATAATGTTGGGGACAATTCTGCATTTCAAGTACAAATTTGCTCCCGTCCGCATCTTCGCAAAGGAGATCGAAGATCACCGTGCGCTGTTCTATTACTTCGGGTTGGATTTCTTTATCGAGATAGGTCAGGTCTTTTACCCGGCGTTCGCCCTCGAGCGTGGCGTTGATAAAGTCGATTGCTACCTGCTTTTCACCAAATACGGTCTTAAAAGCCTTGTCGAGCATGATGTTCACATACTTTTCCATAAGTCAATAGTTTTAGTTGTTTATTACCCGATAGCAGGTAACGGGACAAATGTAGGCAATATTTTATTTATTCCAACAGTGGAGAATACCTTTTTTTGATTCACAGTCAGAAATAAGTAAACCCTCCTCTTTCCCTTCAAAGAAAAGGCGATTCAATTCTTAGCAGAAAAGGTGAATGGTTGTTAGCAGCCATTCACCTTTTCCACAAACCTTTCACCCCCGCTATTCACCGTCAAACAACTAGAAAACAAACAGTTGTCCTACACGCAGCAGATGGTGAACGGTTTTTATCTAAAATCTATCAGTATCATTCTACATTATATCCTGACACAACCACTTTCGGTGCATTGCCTCTGGTATCTTCGTCTTTCCAACGGAAGCTGATTTCTTTCTTTTCACCCGGAAGCAGAGCGAAGTAGTTGTCGGAATAGAACATCGGAAGGAACTGCTCGCCATCCTTGTCGCCCACAACATTTACACGAATCATTAATGCCGGTGTTGAAGTAGTATTCTCGATAACGACTGTACCGTTCCAGTTTCCATCAGTTCCCTTGTTTGTCGTGACATCGGACTTCAATGCTACTTTCGGGAGATTACGCAGATCCTGGTAGTTGTTTTCTTCCAGGCTTCTGTGATAGAAGTTCTCGGAAATAACCTTTCCGTTTTCAGTCAAGACCATCTTGATAAAGTGAACCTTCGACAGGTTATCCGGGAATTCCAGCTGGATACATTTGTTGGTCGTATCTTCATTGCTGTCAGTAGTGACTTCTTTCTCCCAAGCTACGGAAGCATCCATATTCAGCACCTGTACTTTAGCTGTCAAACCCTTACGGTTGCCACCACTGTAGTTTACGACTTCTACCTCATCGGTTACCGGGTTCCATTGGATATGCAACGGTTCGGAAGCCTTCTTGATAGCGAAATAGGCGGCTGTCGGTTCGAAGTAATAATCATAGGTCTGCCATACCATAGAAGGCCAGCAGGAATGACTCATCCACATCAGCAAACCTTTACGGTTCTGGCTGCGGGATTCAAATAAGCTGCGGTGACCGTCATAGTTCACCCATTGCGCCAGTTCGGAAAACTCTTTGGCGCTACGGGGTTCGCCGTATCCTTTCGCAATAATCTCGTTGAAAGAAGTAGCACCCTGTGCACCTTCACGGGTATAGTCGTGCATACCCCACTGATTATCCTGCGGCCAGATACCTTCCGGAGAGAAGGTACGGAGCATACTTTCGTAGGTCAGCACATTCGGCATACCGCGTTCGCTATGGAACTTGTCGTTACCGGTCTTCAATGTGAAGTATTCCTTTGCAGGAAGCATACGGTACGGGCCGTGGCCACTTACTACATCATCAGCCGAACTGGATATATAATGTATATCCGAATGATCTTCTTTGATGATCCGGAGCAACGCCTTGTCGATCTGTTCGGGAGGGAAACCTTCGTTACGACCGCAATAGATACCGATGGAAGCATGGTTACGGATGCGCTTCACATAATCTTCCGCGTTGGCAATAAACATTTCGGGATAGTAAGGATCAGGACCGTCAGCCGGATTCGCCAGCCAGAAGTCTTGCCAAACCACGATACCATGGCGGTCGCAGGCTTCATACAGTTCTTCATCACCAATCATACCCACCCAGTTACGCATGATCGTGAAGTTCATATCGGCATGGTAAGCCACGGCAATATCATATTCACGTGCACGGTAATTCAGGTTAGACTCACTGAATCCCCAGTTACCGCCCCGGCCAACAAAACGACGGCCGTTGATAAAGAGACTCAAAATCTGATTATCCTCATTGAAGGTCATTTGGCGGATACCGACTTTAAAGTCTTTGGCATCCGATACCTTATCATCTATTTTAAATGTGAAGTTGGCATCATACAAATTAGGCTCTCCATAGCCTTTAGGCCACCAGAGACGCGGATTCTGAACATTCAACTGAGCGAAATCCTTTGCATCGAAGACAACCGTTTTCTCTTCGCCCGCTGCCAGTTCCACCGGCTGCTGGAATGTGATATCACCGATCTTGCCTTCCAGCATACCTTTTACCGCATTTGCATCATGGTTCTTTACGATCACTTCCGCCGTCAGTTTAGCAGAAGTCGTATCGGGCAACGGCAGAACCGATTTAACAAGCGGATCGGCTACCGTCACTTTTCCGGTCGTTGTCAGGAAGACATCATTCCAGATACCGATATTACGGCCACGCATCGTCGGGATCCAGTCCCAACCGATCGTTGCATGGAATGTCGGGTTATCAGCACCCAGAATACCGCCGTTGAAGTCCGTGCTCTGTGCATTCTTCTCTTTGATAGCACCGATATGCTGGTTTTTGATGATCTCTACGGCTACCACATTCTTACCCGGAACGATCAGGTCCGTTACATCGAACTTGCCACGCATAAAGGCGCCTTCAATGCGGCCAGCCTGTTTTCCGTTTACATATACATTCGCCTTCCAGTTGATACCGTCGAAATTCAGGAACACACGATCCTGTTTAAAGTCGGCCGGCACCTCAAACTCGTCACGATACCAGAAATCGGAATTGAAGAACGACTCGGATATCTGCAACTGATTATCTGCATAGTTAGGATCGGCAATGGCACCAATATTCTTGTAACTGCTCAAGACAGTTCCCGGCACAGTGGCAACAACCCAGTTTTCAGGTTTGAAGCCGGGAGCCGAAATTTCTTCTCCCGTAGCCGTTATTTCTGATGCACGCTGAAGTTTCCAGTTGCCGCCGGACAAATAGATTTCGCCTTTCGATGCGGCAGGTGCAGCCACAGCCTGCGGAACCAGGCCACCTTTACCCATCACTTCCAGTTCGCTCAGGATATAACGACTGTCGTTGGCCGGCTGTTGCATCAGGATACGCACATAACGCGCATTCTTTTTGCCGTTCAGCGAAATTTCATCGACCAGTTCCTCCCCACCGGGAAGTTCAGCGACATCCGTCCACTGTTCTGCATTATCGGAAACCTGTACTTTACCTTTTACGGCTTTGTTTATCCAGCGTAAAACGACTTTGTCAAATTCAGACTGACTACCCAGGTCTACATATAACCATTCTTCTCCCGTTGTGGCACTCATCCAGGCACTATTGAAGAATTGAGAAGGTTTCATTTCCACCATTCCGCCTTTATTATAGAAATCGGCTGCCGTAAACACCCAGCTATGAGCACCGGCCATCTTCAATAGAACACGGTAATTGGAGTAATTCGCCTCTTTATCGAATGCTATGGTTTCATTCAGTTTGCGGACCGGCATGGAAATCTGTTCGGTCTGCTTGTTCGGGTCGGTTACCGGTATACGATACCGTACAGCGTCGCCCGGCAGTCCTTTACCGCTCAGTTTGCCGACCTCGGTCCAGTTCTGTCCGTCATTGGAACCCTGGCAGATAATTTCATAACCGTCTTTTGCCAACTGGTCGTCATAAATAAGAGTTCCTGTCAGCACCAGCTTGTCGGCCGTTTTAGTGTAATTATTCAATGTAAACTGGAAATAAGTATCCGCCCCTTCAAATGTATTCCGGGAATACGGACCTTCGTCGATCATCCATTCGCGTTCACGCCGGGGAACCTCACCGGCCGGAGTCGATAGTATTAAATACTGTGGTTGCCGGTCGGTTATAATACCATCTGTCACTAACTGCGCCGTCAGGTTATAGTCATGACTGGAGGAGTTGAAAGCCGAACGCAGAAGGGCTATATTGCGATAATTTGACTTATCCGGAGCCAAATCAGGAGAGAAATCCTCCTTCGGGTTACCGGGATATTGCCCTATACCACGCGTATAGTAGTCCGAACGTTCAAACGATTCGGTTGTCGCCCCTGCACCACTACAACCCCAAAGCAACAACGAAGTCGTTGCTGCTCCACAGAGCGTGAGGATACGGGAGACTTTTTGCTGTTTACACATTTTCATACGATGAAAGTCTATTTGATTTGTATTTTTTGCATAGGCAAATATACATTAAAAACAGTGATTTCTATGCAAATAGGAAAAGGTTAGATATAAAAAAGGTATATAATCGGTATTTAACAAGGGAACAACAGGCGGAGAAACAAACTTATAGCGACGAAAGTATCTCTTCCCCTCTTGAGAGGGGATAAGGGGTGTGTTATAATTCTGCCATAAGACTTGCTTTAACACACCCCCTGCCCCCTCTCAAGAGGGGAAAAGTTACTCCCGTCGCTATATATGCGATGTTCTTTTACTTCAAATCAGCCGCTTCAAGAATCTGCTCTACGGCCTGGGCTAAACCGTCGGAGTTTTTACCGCCGGCAGTTGCAAAGTGGGCCTGTCCGCCACCGCCACCCTGAATCAGTTTGGCTGCATCTTTTACCAGTTTACCGGCATTCAGTCCTTCGGCAACAAGCGGTTCGCTCAGCATCACCATCAATGCACATTTTGCACCGTCCTTGATACCGGCCACAAAGAATACTTTCTCTTCGCTATTGCTTTCACCTTTGATCTGGAAGGCCAGGTCCTTGATCGCATCTACATTCGCCTCACCGCGGAAAACAACCACCTTCACTCCGTGGCGTTCAACAGCCTTGGCGATCAGTTCTTTCTTCAACATAGCGACCTTTTCCTTTACATAGTCGCTAACCTGTTTCTTCAGCTCGGCATTTTCTTCGATCGACTTACGGATTGTCTGTGCCAGGTTCGGTACATTATTAAATAAAGCACGCAACTCACGCATGGAATCCTGCAACATGAAGGTATAGTTTTCCGCCCCTTCGGCCGTCACCGCTTCGATACGGCGTACACCGGCAGCGATAGAACTTTCGGCAATCACACGCAGCGAACCGATCATACCGGTTGCCGGGATATGCGTACCACCGCACAACTCGATAGAAGAACCGTATTTAACGACACGTACTTCCTCGCCATACTTTTCACCGAACAACGCCATAGCACCCAAAGCCTGCGCCTGGGCAATCGGCATATTGCGATGCTCTTCCAACGGATAGTTGGCACGGATCTTTTCGCTTACCAGCTTTTCTACCCGGCGGATTTCTTCGTCAGTCACTTTCTGGAAATGAGAGAAGTCGAAACGAAGCGCTTCGGGAGAAACATACGAACCTTTCTGTTCAACATGTGTGCCCAATACTTCACGCAAAGCCTCATGCAGCAAGTGAGTTGCCGAGTGGTTACATTCGCACTGGATACGTTTCTTTTCGTTGATCTTAGCCGTGAAAGTAGCTGTTACATCTTTCGGCAAACGAGTGACGAAATGTACCGGCAGGTTGTTTTCACGTTTCGTATCTACAACATCCAGTTTCTCATCGTCGGCAATCAGCCATCCGGTATCACCTACCTGTCCACCCATCTCTGCATAAAACGGAGTCTGGTCGAGAACGATCTGGAACAACTCTTTATTCTTCTGCTTGATTTTACGGTAACGCAGGATTTCGGCTTCACATTCGAACAGGTCGTAACCAACAAACTTAGCTTCGCCTTCTTTCAGGACCACCCAGTCACCGGTTTCGATAGCAGCCGCATTACGGGCACGTTCTTTCTGTTTCTGCATTTCCGCATTGAACTCTTCGATATTCACTTCCATGCCGTTTTCACGCAGGATAAGTTCGGTCAGGTCCAACGGGAATCCGTATGTATCATATAATGTAAAGGCATCCACACCGCTGATAACGGTTTTTCCGACAGCCTTTGTTTCTTCAATCTTCTTATCCAGCAGACGAATACCTGTTTCCAACGTGCGCAGGAACGATTCTTCTTCTTCCTTGATTACCTTTTCGATCAGCGTCTTCTGGGCAACCAGTTCGGGATAAGCATCGCCCATCGTCTCGATCAGGACAGGCAACAAGCTATACATAAAAGCTTCGCGGCGTCCGAGGAACGTATAACCGTAACGAACGGCACGGCGAAGGATACGGCGGATTACGTAACCGGCCTTTGCGTTCGACGGCAACTGTCCGTCTGTGATAGAGAACGCGATTGTACGGATATGGTCGGCAATAACGCGCATAGCCACATCCTGCTGTCTGTTGTCACCGTATTTTGTTCCGGTCTTTTCGGCAATCACCTGGATGATCGGCTGGAATACATCGGTATCGTAGTTGGAAGTCTTACCCTGCAATGACATACACAGGCGTTCGAATCCCATACCCGTATCGATCACCTTCGCAGGCAGCGGTTCCAACGAACCGTCGGCTTTGCGGTTGAACTGCATAAACACCAGGTTCCAGATCTCGATTACCTGCGGATGGTCTTTGTTTACCATCTCTGCACCGCTAGAAACGGCACGTTCTTCGTCAGAGCGAAGGTCTATATGAATTTCCGAGCAGGGACCGCAAGGACCGGTATCACCCATTTCCCAGAAGTTATCATGTTTGTTACCATTGATAATATGATCTTTCGGCAGGAACTGTTCCCAGTAGCCGGCAGCTTCGTCGTCGCGCGACAAACCTTCGGCAGGGCTTCCTTCGAATACGGTTGCATACAAACGTTTCGGGTCCAGCTTCAGGACATCCACCAGATATTCCCATGCCCATCCGATAGCCTCTTTCTTGAAATAATCACCGAACGACCAGTTTCCCAACATTTCGAACATCGTGTGGTGATAGGTATCGTGTCCTACCTCTTCCAGGTCGTTATGTTTACCGCTTACACGAAGACATTTCTGCGAGTCCGCGACACGTGAATATTTAATGGGTACATTTCCCAGGATTATATCCTTAAACTGGTTCATGCCCGCATTGGTGAACATCAATGTCGGGTCCCCCTTCACGACCATAGGAGCAGACGGTACAATCTGGTGCTGCTTGGAAGCGAAGAACTCTTTAAACGATTCACGAATTTCTTTTGCTGTCAACATAATCTATTATATAGTTCTCGTTAATATTCTGAAAAACAATTTGCAAAAGTACTGCAAATTATTATTTTTGCACGTATCCAAGCAATAAAATATTCAATGAAACTGTTTAAAACAAGAAAAACATATTACTTATATAACCCGAACACGCTCAGTTACGACCGTGTTTACCCCTCCGCCAAAGACCGTTTCTTCATTGTGCTCCGTCATTTGAGCATTGGTGCGGCAATCGGTATCGGTGTATTCTTTATTATGATGTACACGATCGATTCGCCGGTCGAGTCTTTGATGAAGAAGGAAAACAAGCTGTTGCAGACTCAGTATGAAGTACTTTCATTACGTCTCACCAATGCGCTGGAAGTGTTGGATGATATACAGCAAAGGGATGAGAACCTGTACCGCGCCATTTTCCAGGCCGAATCCATTCCCGAATCGGTGCGTAAATCAGGTTTCGGGGGAACCAACCGCTACGAACATCTGCTGAACCTGTCCAATCCGGAGCTGGTTGTCTCCACCACCCAGAAGATGGACATGCTCAGCAAACAACTTTATATACAATCCAACTCATTGGAAGAGTTGATTAAACTGGGTAAGAACCAGGAAGAACGCAGCCGCTGCATCCCTGCCATCCAGCCAATCTCCAACAAGGACCTGCGTCGCACGGCATCCGGCTACGGTGTACGTATCGACCCGATCTACCGAACTCCGCGTTTCCACTCCGGCATGGACTTCTCCGCCAAAGTAGGAACGGAAATCTATGCAACCGGCGATGGAGTCGTCACCTTTGCCGCCTGGAAACAGGGCTACGGAAACTGTCTGATGATCGATCACGGCTATGGATTCCAGACATTATACGGTCATATGAGCAAATACAGAAAACGCGTCGGACAGAAAGTGACACGCGGCGAAGTGATTGGAGAAGTAGGTAACACCGGTAAATCGACCGGCCCGCACCTGCATTATGAAGTGATAGTTCGTGGTAAACACGATAACCCATCCAGATACTACTATATGGACCTGACACCGGAAGAATACGACCGTATGATTCAGATTGCAGAAAACCATGGCCAGGTAATGGATTAAACATCTTTAATACAATGGCATTAAATAAAGATAAAAATCTGAAGTTATATTTCTCCATCAGCGAGGTGGCGCAGATGTTCGACGTGAACGAATCGACACTGCGTTTCTGGGAGAAAGAATTCGATATCATCCGTCCGCGCAAGACGCCTAAAGGAACCCGTTTTTATAAGCAGGAAGACATCGACGCCGTCCGCCTGATCTTCCATCTGGTAAAAGAGCGGGGAATGACCTTGGCTGGTGCCCGGCAAAAACTAAAGGATAACAGGGAGACAACCATCCGGCAGGAAGAGATCGTTAATAAGCTGAAGCTGATTAAGGAAGAACTGCTCTCTATGAAAGCTGCCTTCGATGCGCTCGACCCTTCCGAATTGCCTCAGGAAGAGAAAATCTAAGTCAAACAATTAGCAGGTTACGCCGGAAAAGCGTACCTTCGCCGACAATTTAATAGAACAATAAACATGGAAATTACGGGAAAAATTATCGCCGTACTGCCAGCGCAGAGCGGAACCAGCAAAGCTGGAAACGAGTGGAAAAAACAAGAATACGTATTAGAAACACACGACCAATACCCTAAGAAAGTCTGCTTCCAGATCTTCGGTGCCGACCGCATCGAACAAGCAGCTATTCAACCCGGAGAAGAATTGACAGTATCATTCGATATAGACAGCCGCGAGTATCAGGGACGTTGGTTCACCAACATCAGTGCCTGGAAGGTAGACCGTCCGATGGCAGGCGCTCCCCAGTCAGCACCAGGAGCCATGACACCGGAAAACTTTGCACCGGCATCTGCCCCGACAGCATCTGCCGCTCCCGACTTCGGCCCGGCTAACCCGATCGACGATCTGCCATTCTAATGGATATCGTTGCCCTGATCGGCGGACTACTCCTCATCTTGGTCGGCGCAAATGCACTGACCGATGGGGCTGCTTCGGTAGCCAAACGTTTTAACATCTCCTCTCTTGTTATCGGATTAACGATCGTAGCCTTCGGTACATCCGCCCCCGAACTGACCGTCAGCATTGTATCGGCACTGAAAGGAAGTGCGGATATGGCCATCGGGAATGTTGTCGGAAGTAATATTTTCAATACCCTTATGATTGTAGGTTGCACGGCAGCCATTGTTCCCATCGGGATGAATAAAGGGACGCTCAGCAAAGAGATTCCGTTATGTATCCTGGCATCTGTCGTTTTATTTATCTGCGGAAACGACGTGTTGATAAACGGAGCGACTGAAAATACAATCAGCAGCAGCGACGGGATGCTGCTGCTCTGCTTCTTTGCGATCTTTCTGGGTTATACATTTGCCATTGCACATAACGGGAACGGAGAGGAAGAGACGAAAATCAAATTGATGCCCGTATGGAAATCCGGGTTATTCATTGCCGGTGGCCTGGTAGGTCTGATTTATGGAGGGCAGTTCTTCGTAGACGGAGCATCAGGGATTGCGCGTGGCTTGGGTGTCAGTGAGTCTATTATCGGCCTGACGCTGGTTGCCGGAGGAACTTCCCTGCCCGAACTCGCCACCTCGGTCGTTGCCGCCTTGAAGAAAAATCCGGAGATGGCGATCGGGAATGTGATCGGTTCGAACCTGTTCAATATATTTTTTGTATTGGGTTGCAGTGCGACCATCAGTCCGCTGAACATGAAAGGTATTACCAATGTGGACCTCGGGGTTCTGATCGGTTCATGCGTATTGCTTTACCTGTTCGGGCTGTTTATCAGAAAGCGTACCATAACACGCCTCGAAGGGATTGTTATGGTCCTATGCTATATTGCCTATATGATCTATCTGGTCAAAGGATAAGTTACTCCCTGACCAGCCGCATAAGCGTCTCATGCATCGCTCCATTGGTGGCAAGCACTTCATCTCCCGACTGCCAGTTGTCGCCACCGCTGAAGTCGGTCACTTTGCCGCCGGCCTGCATCAGGATCAGGGCACCTGCCGCTATATCCCAGGGACCGATCCAGGCTTCGATACGCGCTTCGAAACGTCCGGCGGCGATATAGCAGACTTCGGCAGCCGCCGCTCCCATCAGGCGCGTTCCTCCGGCAAAACCGTATAACCGGTCGACCAGGCGGAGGGCCACCGGGCGGTAAGCATCGGAGTTATAAGGAAATCCCAGGTCGATAAAGGCTTTATCCAAGTCAGAGACGTCTGATACGTGTATTTCCCTGCCATCCAGATAGGCTTTACTGCCTTTCCAGGCATAGAAGCATTCGTCGCGACAGACTTCGTAAACGACACCGATCAGCAATTCTTCTTTATTACGCAGGGCGATGCTGACACAGTAAGGGGCGACATCGTGGATATAGTTGGAGGTCCCGTCCAGCGGGTCTACCAGCCAGCAATAGTTTTCGTCTGTCAGGCTGCCGCTGCCTTCTTCGGCGATGAAGCCTGCTTCGGGAAGCAAGGCGGAGAGTTGGGCGATCAGCCATTTTTCCGATTCCTTGTCGACATACGATACGTAATTGTGAGCACTTTTTTCTTCTACACGTGTACGGTCGAACTTACGCCGTTCTTCTTTCAGGAAAGTCCCGGCTTGCCGGGCTATCTGTTGTACCTGGGTACAAAGTTCTTCTAAATTAAGCATATCCTCTTTTTATCTTTTTGTTGTGACAAACATACGCATTTTGGAACTAAATAATACGGGTAGTACTGAATATTAACGAAAAAGATATACTTTTGACACAAGACATAAAACAGTTACGATCTATGAATATCCGGAAACCATGGAAACAGACTCCAAGCTATAAGGGAGAAGAGAAGGCCGAGAGTTATAATTTCTTCGATATCTCTTCCTTCTTCCGTTTCGATACGCACCGGAATGCTTTGGGCGTATTGTCCGACCAGACCTGCTCCGACCTGGGTTTCGAGGATCTTTTCATGTTTTCCGACCGCACCGCCTCACGCGTCGGGCAGCAGTATCTGTACAACCTGATGCGGATCATCCCGGACAAAGCGGGCGAAATAGAACGGCATGAAGCACTTATAAACAAGCTGTCGTCGCATCCGGATTTACAGGAAGAACTTGTCAAAGACCTGCAAATCCTGAATGCCTATGAAGCATATAGTATTGCGTCGCTGATGGGTATAGGATTTCCGGCTGTTCCTGTATGGAGGAAAATCTTGTTTCGTGTTTGTGGTTTCCTGCCGAGCTTCTTCCTTCTATTGTTGTATTTCTATCAGGCGGGAGCATGGCTGCTTTTGTTGATTGCAGCAATACTTGTGAACGGCGTTATTCATTACGGGAACAAGCCGAACAACCTGAATTTTCTGATATCCATCCCCCAACTGATACGTTTGCTGAATATTTCGGGCAAACTATCGAAGAACCCGCTTTTCACAGAACTCGGCAAAGAGGTTCCGGAGGCGCTGTCTTCATTGGAAACACTGAGAAAGGCGAGCGGCCACCTGCGGATGGAATCGAAGATGGACAGCGACCCGGCCGTCATCCTTTGGGCGATCATGGAATGCGTCAAGATCTTCTTTCTGGCGGAACCGATCGCCTATCATAAGGTGATCACCCTGCTGAAAGATAAGAACCGGCAGATAGAGACGGTGTTTCGTTTTGTCGGGTTGGCAGACAGCCTGTCGTCGGTCGCTTTTCTGCGAAAGAGTCTGCCTTATTACTGTCTGCCGGAAAAGCCGGAAGGCGAGGTGCGGATGGAGACGGATGAGATGTGTCATCCCCTGCTTGAAAACTGTGTTGCCAATACGATCCGGATCGAAGGCCGTTCCATCTTGTTTACCGGTTCGAATATGTCGGGAAAGACTACTTTCATCCGTACCCTGGGCGTCAATATGCTGGCGGCACAGACGCTTCATACGGCTTTTGCCCGGCGGATGCAGATGAAAGCGCCTGTCATGATCCATGCCGCCCTGATGCTTTCCGACAGCCTTTCCGACGGCAAAAGTTTCTATCTGAAAGAGGTAGAGTCGATACGCGATATGCTATCATGCAGCCGGAGCGAACATATCAACCTTTTCCTGCTGGACGAAATATTCAAGGGAACCAACACCACCGAGCGGATAGCGGCTGCCAAAGCAGTCCTGTCATACCTGAACACCTCGAACAACATCGTAATTGTCTCCACTCACGATGCGGAATTAGGAACATTCCTGAAAAACGAATACGACCTGTATCATTTCTGTGAAACGATAGCCAACGGCATTCTCTCGTTCGATTATAAATTAAAGGCAGGCAACCTCTACCAGCGGAACGCCATCCGTATTCTGGAAATAAATGATTACCCAGCTACATTGATAGAAGATGCCTACTCCGTTATCCGACAGATAGAAGGCAGATAGTTCTCGCAAAGCATCTTTCCATTGCTCACGCTCTTCACCCAAATTCTGCGGTTCTTCTTTCGGCTCCTCGCACGCGTGTTGTTGCTGTTGTATATTTACTTTCCTTTTCTTTTCTTTTCTTTGTCGCATTTCTGTAACAGAAACCCCCGTTTCTGATACATTAACAGCATTTTCCACGATGTTAATGCAATTAAACTCTTCGGAAATGGGATTTTTGCATCGTTTTACAACTAAAATGTATCTTTCCTGAATCTTTTCTTCCGTATCTCCCAAACGATCAGCAAGGTCATACACATAATCATCCGACAATTGCAGGAAATACCCCTCTTTTTTGTAAATGTCGCACAGGAGCGTAAAATAAGCCAGGAAACCAAACGACTTGTAGCGGCTTTTCAGTTTACGTACTTGTATATTTTCAAATATATCGGTATCGACCGGAAAATAATCCAGTCCTTTTTTAATAGGTCTAGCCATGATTGTTATAAACTTTTTCAATTATGATTTTGTACCGCACGGATAACCAGCCGTAACGTTTTCAGCATCAGCAGTTCTCCAGGCAGCACGCGTATCACGCACCAGCCTGAGACTGCCGCCTCATTATATTTCTCCATATCACGCAGGTAGCCTTCGGGGCGGATATGGCGGCCACCGTTGAAGGCGCCGCCCTCCACCTCGACAGCCACACGGCGGGAAGGGATGGCGAAGTCGAACCGCCAGTCCCGCCCGGGATGGAAACGGTATTCCGCCACCACCTCCTCGCCCGTATGCTTCAGGATCAACGCGCTAAGCGGCGAAAAATAGGCCGTCGCCAAAATACTTATTGTATATTTCCCCATTTCGGTGAAAACTGTTGTTTTTTTATAGGAAAACGCCCTTCCGGGAGAAAATACAATTCCTTTCGGAAGAAAATCAAATTTCATCCGGGAGAAATTGAAAACGGACTCGGATGGGGTGAAACAGGGAAGGGAAGATAATGTAAAATTCGAGACTGGCTTTCAGAAATAAGGTGTCAGATTGAAAAAGATGCTTCAGAGGTTTCGGCACAAAATCATTCGAAAACGTTTACGACGTCCTCCATCAAAACGGCATCCTCGACGAAAACAACGATAGTTATTTGTTCGAATTTATCTGAATATTTTCCACAGAAAAACAGATACGGGACAAATAAAAAAGAAGAACTTAAAGATTTACCAGTTGTCGCAAATTTTGCGACAACTGCAAGAGATGGCAAAACTTATAAAATGGAGTTTTACAATCTGGAGATGATTTTATCAATTGGATATCGGGTAAAATCTCAATCTGGAATACGATTTCGTATTTGGGCCAACAAAACATCGCTTCCCCCTGTCGAGGGAATTTTCTTCGACGGTCAATTGTTCGATGCTTATAAATTTGCTGCCGACCTGATAAGATCGGCCCGCAAATCAATTGTACTTATCGATAATTATATTGATGAAAATGTCTTAATGCTTTTCACAAAACGGAGTCCAGGTGTAACTAATTGGCATATTATCACATTACCCCGTTTTTATTACGAAATTTTATTTCTATATTTGTTAAAGAATTTTCAAACAAAACAGGGTATTTAGCCGTTATGATAATAAAAAAGAAAACGCTGATAAAAAGATGAGGATTTGGATAAAACGGATAGGGATTGTGTTGTTGATACCGGTGGTATTGATATTACTCGTCTCTGTGCTTTTATATATACCGCCTGTACAGAATTTTGCAGTGAAACAGGCCGCCTACTATGCCGGAAAAGCGACCGGGATGCAGATCGGGATCGAGCGGATACGCCTCTCCTTCCCGCTGAACCTGACTGTGCGGGGCGTAGAAGTCCTGACGGCTCCTACCGATACGCTCCTGACGCTGAAAAGCCTTTCCGTCAATGTACGTGCCTTGCCTCTGCTGAAAAAAGAAGTGCTGGTAGACGCCATCAATCTGGAAGGGGTGAAAGTGAATACCGGGACTTTTATCGAAGGCATGGAGATAAAAGGTGTGCTAGGACGCTTATATGCCAAGGCCGACCGCATCAATCTCTCGAAAGAACAGGTGACGCTCAATACAATCGACCTGTCCGATACCGCTATCACCCTGCTACTGAACGATACGACAACGAAAGCCGACACCACCTCCACCCCAGTCAACTGGATATTGAAACTGGAAAAGATCAATCTCGACCGGGTGGCGTTTGCCATGCAGATGCCTGCCGACTCGTTGCGCCTGACTACCTATATAGATAAGGCGAACCTGAAAGACGGCGTCGTAGACCTGGGCACCTCACAATATGGAGCAGACCTGTTCACGCTGACCGGTTCGACACTGGGATACGACGGCAACGACCAGGAGCCGGTGATAGGTTTCGACCCTTCGCATATCGCCCTGAGTAATGTCAATATCACCCTGGATTCGCTGTTCTACGGAGGGAGGGACATAAAGGCACGGATACGCGAACTCTCTGCCAACGACCGTTCCGGACTGGCGATCACTTCGCTGACCGGAAGCCTTCACAGCGACAGCACGACTATTAGTGTACCGCAATTATTACTGAAAACAGCTGCTTCGGAAGCACGCCTGCTGGCGATGGTTCCCTGGAGTTCGTTCGATGAAAACCCCGAAGGTGATATGCGGGTGTTATTAACTGCCTCTTTGGGAAAAGAAGATGTGATGACATTTGCCGGTGCACTGCCCGAAGATTTTCAGAAAGCCTATCCTCAGAAACCGGTTTCACTGACTGCCGGAGTAGAGGGAAACTTATCGTCCATGCTGCTCCGCCAGTTGAAAGCTGAGTTGCCGGGGACTTTCCGGATGGACGTTTCCGGAACGATGAAAGCACTGACCGACAGTGTGCGCCGTTCTGGAAAACTGGACCTGAAAGCTAAAACCGGCAATCTCGATTTCCTGCTGACGATGCTTCCCCTCGCCGAACGCCATCGGTATAATATCCCGGCAGGCATCACCCTGACCGGCGAGGCGGCTCTGAAGAATAATGAGTATCAAGCCGATCTCCTGTTGAAAGAAGACAAAGGGAAAGTCCTGCTGACAGGCCGTTTCAACCCGGCCAAAGAGGCTTATAAAGCCGACCTGAAAGTGGATAGCCTGGAGCCGGTGCATTTTATGCCGCTCGATTCGCTCTATTATATGAGCGCTTCCATACAGGCGGAAGGCCAAGGGTTCGATCCCTTCAAAACCTCTTCCTGGGCAAAGCTGGACGGAAAACTGACGGATATACGATACGGCAATTACAACGTATCGGACGTCACCCTGGCCGGTTCGCTGGAAAAGAACTTCGTAAAGTTCGACCTGCTGAGCAAATATCCGCTGGCAAAGATGGATATGACGCTGAATGCGACCTTGCAAAAGAAAGAGATCAAAGCCATGCTGATAGCCGATGTCGAAAACTTCGACCTCTATGGCATGCATCTGATGAACGACTCGCTGGCAACCTCCTTTCAGCTTTTCGCGGAAGCGGAAACCGATATGGGAAAGAACAACCTGGTCGACGTCACCCTCGGAAACTGGGAACTGACCACCACCACGGGTATTTATAAACCGAAGACACTGACCCTGCACGCCCAAAGCTCCAAGGACACCACCCGCGTCTCCTTCCATGCCGGCGACCTCGGGATCGTGCTGACCGGCAACTCCGACCTGGAGACCATGACCGATAAGTTCAACAAGATTTCCGAAGGGTTGAACAAACAACTCGAGAAAGATTCGATGATCAATATCCCCGCCTTTAAACCGTTGCTGCCGGATATGCATCTGGCCATATCGGCAGGGAAAGATAATCCGATTTATAATATATTGCAGCAGGCGAACGTCTTGTTCAACAACCTGAACCTGGAGGCGTTCACCTCTCCCGAAGAAGGTTTCCGGCTGGATGCCGGCATTTACAACCTGATGCAGGACACGACGCGGATAGACACAGTCAGCTTTGCGATCCGGCAGGACTCGCTCGGACTGTTGTATCAGGCCGATGTCATCAAGACGAAATTCCGCCAGCAGGCTCCGTTCACAGCCGGAGTCAAGGGGAAGGTCAGGAATACGTTTGCCGATGCCGAACTCCTGTACACGGACGGCCTGGGGAAAACCGGTATCCTGCTCGGACTGCGTGCCGACAAGGTGGAAGAAGGTTTCAACCTCCATCTGTTCCCGGACAATCCAATCCTGGCATTCCGCCCTTTCAAGCTGAACCCGGACAATTATATCCTTTATAAGAACGAAAAAGATATTGCCGCCGACCTCCGCCTGTCGGGCGAAGAAAACGCCTCCCTGTGGATACATTCGCTGCCCGAAAAGGATAAGATGGAGGAACTACATCTGGAATTGAGCCAGATCAACCTCGATGTGATCTCAAAGGCTTTTGCGGAGATACCTTCGATGAAGGGTATCCTGAGCGCCGACATGCAATATGCTCCGTCGGACAGTTCGTTTCTGGTCGTTGTCGATGCGAATATTGACAATCTGATCTATGAAGGCGGACGGGTAGGCGAACTGATGTTCAGCACCGTTTATCTCCCGCTGGCAGACAATACACACCAGGTCGACATGCACTTCTTCCGCGACCAAAACGAGGTCATGTCGGCAACCGCCCTTTACAAGATGGGAGAAAACGACCATCTGGACGGGACACTCGACGTAACGCATCTGCCGCTGGATATGGTGAACCCGTTTATCCCGGATAATATGGCGGCGCTCAGCGGCGTGCTAGAAGGAAACATGACGATAAAGGGCAGCAGCAAAGCTCCCGAAATGAACGGATATATCGAAATGGATTCGACTTCAATGTTCGTCACTGCCGTGGGAACCAGTTTCCGGGTGGACGACAAGAAAATCGTGGTGAAAGAAAATAAGATCCTATTCGACAAATACCATATCCACGCAGCCGGAAAGAACCCGTTCGTGATAGACGGCACGATCGACTTCAATAATCCTTCGCGGATGATGGCCGACCTGAAGCTGAATGCCGACAACATGCAGTTGCTCGACGTGAAGCGTAACAAGGAAAGCATGGTGTACGGCAAACTGCTCGTCAACCTGGCGTCGACGGTCAAAGGTCCGCTGGATGCCTTAATGATGCGCGGCAGCCTGCAACTGCTGGGAGGAACCAATGTGACCTATGTCATGAAAGACTCGCCGCTGACGGTACAGGACCGTCTGTCCGACCTGGTGACTTTCACTTCGTTCGAAGACACGCTGGTGAACCGACGCCGGCAAGAAGCCCCGCTGCCTTTGGGCGGCCTGGATATGCTGCTGACCATCCGCATCGACCAGTCCGTACGGCTGAACGCCGACATTACACCCGACCGCTCCAGCAAAGTCGAGCTCGAAGGGGGTGGCGACCTTTCTTTCCAGTATACCCCGCAGGGCGAGATGATCCTGAACGGACGATATACCCTTTCGGGCGGCATCGTGAAATATGCCCTGCCGGTCATCCCGCTGAAAGAATTTAATATCGAAAACGGTAGTTATGTGCAGTGGAGCGGCGATCCGATGGACCCGTACCTGAACCTGACCGCCACCGAACGCATCCGCACGAACGTGACGCTCAGCGGACAGAACCCGCGCATGGTGAATTTCGACGTGGGCATCGCCCTCAAACAGCAGTTGGAGAACCTGGGCCTGCAATTCGTCCTGACGGCTCCCGAAGACCAGGCGATGCAGACAGAATTGAGCAGCCTGGGTGAAGATGAACGCACGAAACTGGCAGTCGGCATGATCATGACCGGCATGTATCTGGGCAACTCAGGAAGCGGCAAACAGAATCTGAACATGGGTGCCGCCCTGAACAGCTTCCTCAACAGCGAGATCAGCAACATTGCCGGAAGTGCCCTGAAAACGGTCGACATCTCCTTCGGTATGGATACCTACGACGAGAACGGCGACGGCTCAGGCGGCCAGCGTACCGATTATAATTTCAGTTTCGCCAAACGTTTTTGGAACGACCGCATCCGTGTCGTGCTGGGCGGACGCATCTCGACTGGCGAAAATGCCAGCAACAGCAGCCAGACACAAGCCTTTATCGACAACGTCTCGATCGAATACCGGCTGGATGCCAGCGGAACCCGCTACGTGAAGCTGTTCCACGATAAGAACTACGAAAGTCTGCTAGAAGGTGAGATCACCGAAACAGGTGCCGGTATCGTCCTGCGCCGCAAGATGCTCCATCTGCGCGAACTGTTCAATTTTAAAAAGAATCGACCCAAACCGGTAAATGAAGAAGAATGATGGAAAATAAGGACATATTATACAAATTATACAGACTGTTAAACGGGATGGCGATAACCCCCCCCCTGCCCTCTCTCGAGAGGGGAAAAGTTACCAACAGTTTCCACAACAGAGAGTATCCGTCTCCCCTCTCGAGAGGGGGCAGGGGGGGGGTCATAATTTTCCTATTCACTACCCTGATCCTGCTATCCTCTTCCTGTTCGACAACGAAGAATCTGCCTGAAGGCGAAGTACTCTACACCGGCATTAAAAAGATCGATGTCACCGATGACGATAAAACCACCGCCGGCGAAGATGCCCTCGCCGAAGTGGAAGGCGCCCTTGCCTATCCGCCCAACAATGCCCTGCTGGGAAGTTCGTCCATCCGTGTGCCGTTGCCTTTCGGCCTCTGGGTCTATAATGCATTTGTTAATAAAAAGGGGAAGATTGGGAAATGGATTTTCGACAAGCTGGCTGCTAAACCGGTGTTCGTCTCCACCGTAAATCCCGAAGTCCGCATCAAGGTAGCGCAAAACCTGTTGAAGGAATATGGCTATTTCAACGGAACGACTTCTTTCCAGGTGGATACCAATCCGAAAAATGCGAAGAAAGCAAAACTCATTTACCAGGTGGCCATGAACCATCCCTACACCTACGACAGTATCCGTTATGTAAGGATGCGTCACCGGATGGATACACTGATACAAAATACGATAGGCGAACGCCTGCTTCATGACGGCGAAAACTTCAACGTGACGAATCTGGAAGCCGAACGGCAACGTATCTCCTCTTTGTTGCGCAACAACGGCTTTTATTATTTCCGTCCCGAGTTCATCACTTACCAGGCTGATACCATCATGAATCCCGGCAAGGTGGCGCTCCGCATCATGACCAAACCCGGACTGTCGCGTGCCGCTCTTCGCCCGTGGAAGATCGGCGATATATCAGTCTGGCTGAACGGCTATAACAATGAGACACCCACCGATTCGGTACGTTACAAAGACATGACCGTCTATTACGAAGGCAAACTGCGCGTCCGTCCGTCGGTGCTTTATAACCGCCTGCGGTTCCGGTCGGGCGACCTTTATTCGCAGGAAAAACAGCAACGGACCCAGACCAGCTATTCGCGCCTGGGTATTTTCCGGTATTCCGAAATGCAATATACCCCGCGCGACACCACCCGGCGCCAGGATACGCTCGACCTGAAGATCAACACGGTCTACGACCTTCCGCTCGACGGTGAACTGGAAGTGAACGTCACCTCCAAAAGTAACGACCAGGTGGGACCGGGAGCCATCTTCAGCGTTACGAAACGGAACGTGTTCGGTGGCGGCGAGACTTTCGGAGTACGCCTGCGCGGTTCTTACGAATGGCAGACCGGCAACCGGGTGGATGGTGCCAAATCGGCCATCAACAGCTGGGAGATGGGGTTGAGCGGAACGCTGACATTCCCGCAATTGCTTTTCCCGGGAATGATGAAGAAAGACGGCTTGTATCCGTCAAGTACCTCTTTCCGGTTGTATGTCGACCAGCTGAACCGGGCACGTTTCTTCAAGATGCTGGCTTTCGGCGGAAGTGCTTCCTACGATTACCAGTCGTCCGCCACCAGCCACCATTCGATCACGCCGTTCAAGCTGACGTACAACCTGCTCCAGTCTACGACGCATGAGTTCGATAGCATAACAAAGGATAACAAGGCGTTAAAACTGAGTCTGGAAAACCAGTTCGTGCCGGCAATGGGTTATACCTATACCTATGATGATGCCCCGATCACTACACGCCGGAACCATACGTGGTTCCAGCTTGCCGTTTCGCAGGCAGGTAACCTGCTGGGTGCCGGCTATGCTATTGCCGGAAAGAAATTCAACGAAGAAGGGAAACATCTGCTGGGAAACAAGTTTGCCCAGTTCGTGAAAGGGACAGCCGAGATACGTTATGATTATAAGATCGGCCATAACCAGCATCTGGTCGGACGCATGATGGCAGGTGCCGTCTACAGTTACGGGAACGCCCGGGTTGCTCCCTATAGCGAGCAGTTTTATATCGGGGGAGCCAACAGTTTGCGTGCCTTTACGATCCGTTCGATCGGCCCGGGCCGTTACCTTCCTGAAAAGTCTACTTACAGTTACCTCGACCAGACCGGCGACCTGAAATTTGAAGCCAACCTCGAATATCGTTTCCCGATCCTGGGCGACCTGCACGGGGCTGCATTCGTAGACGCCGGTAACATCTGGCTGATCCGTGAAGACAAACAGCGTCCCGGCGGCCAACTGAAATGGGGACGTTTCCTGAAAGACCTGGCGCTAGATGCCGGTGTCGGCCTACGTTACGACCTGACCTTTATCGTAATCCGCCTGGATATGGGTATCCCATTACATGTTCCTTACGAAACGGACAAGAATGGTTACTTCAACGTCCCCAAATATAAACCGGGATGGCATCTGGCAATCGGGTATCCGTTCTAGGAGTTCCTCATTTCTTATGTCTGAACAGCAGAACACCCAGTAAAACCAGGAAGGCGACAGCCATCATTGTCATCTCCAACCAATAGTGGGAAGGTTCTACCCATATTTCGGTCAGCATGTCCCAGCGGCCCAATATCTCGACAAAGGTCCAGAAGATAATCACGGTCGGGATGGCATAACGGATGGCATAGGCCAGCTTCTTGATTTTCAGCAAACGGATAAAGAGGTAGATCGACCACGCGAGCGAACCGAAAGCAATCAGCATCGTCACCGGATGACGGTTGCCCAGAAACTCCGTGTCATAGGCGAAAAGCAAGACCATATAGCAAGTCCACAGCAGCACGTTCAGCTCCATAAAGGTTGTCATAGCCACATTGCGCACAATCGGCTGAAGCGTTTCCACCGGCTGGCCGTAATGTATCTTGCGCTGTATCCAGTTAAAAAAGTTACAACCGGAACGGGTACTGAAAATATAGAACAGCATGACAATCGCCCAAAAACCGTAGGAGGATGGCATAATCAGATACTCCGGCTTAGTCACCACCTCACCGTTCTCAATCAGGGGTTGCACACCGAAACGGTTGGCAAAGTAAACATACCCGAACTCAATCCAACCCGTCCAGACAAACAGTCCTCCAAACAATCCCCAGAATGTAGCCGAAGTCTCTTTCTTCGAAATAATTCCGACCAATAGCATCACGACACCCAATACTCCCAACCCGAATGCGGCAGGATAAAGATAATTATGACCCAGCAGTTTTTCCATCAGAATCATGGCGGCATGTCCCAACGGCATAGTGAAAAGAACAATCAGAAAGGACAGGATTCCCGTCCAGGGTGAAGTAAGTTTCATAAATGTAATGTATGTATTTGTTTATATTGGTTTCAAAAGTAATCCTTTTTTTATTCGGGAACATAAATAATCTCGCCGTTCTCCATTTCATAAGCGATTCCGACTTTCTTTCCCTTCTTACCGGATTTTTCCTGGCTTTCCGAAGGTTTGTATTTCGTAATCGTCTGTCCTTCTTTCGTTATGATTTCCATATTCTCTTTTCCGGGATTCTTTACCATCGTATAATCTTCCTGCGAGAATATCTCCGTCATGTTGAACTTAGTCACCAGGGCAACCATCAGGGCGACGGCAAAAACCATCGCCACGTCGAACAGGTTCGACAACATCGCAACCGGGTCATGGTCCTCGGCTGCGTTCAATATCCGGCGGCGGCTCATTCGTTTACGGCTTTTGAAGTGACTAATGTGGCTTTTGCTGCCTGAGGTTTCTCTTTTTGGAGGTCAGACAGGAAATCGAGATAAACCAGGTCGGAAGTGAACCAGCGCTGTTTTACCTGTAACAGGATAAATCCGACCGCACCGGAAAACAAGCCCAATACCGTCGTCGCAAAAGCGACCTGCATATTGTAGGCCATAGATGAAATATCGCCGGTGGAAAGTCCCGCTAGGGCAGGTCCCATCGGAATCAGAGTTCCCATCAGCCCGAGGATAGGACCGAATTTAACCAGTACTTTATATTTGCCGAGTTCGGCATCTGCCGTTACCTCATACTCGGAGAGGATACGGTTGGACACGGCCGTGCTGCCGGTAGACAACAACTGCCGGGCAGTACGGGTAAACAGCGAATCCGGCTGCTCTTCCAGTTCTTCCGAAAAAGTATGGATGGTCGCCTGATCCAGTTGGTCCATGCGGGTACGTAATTGTTTATCTTGTTTTATGCGCTGGATATATTGGCCGGCAAAGCCTCCCAGCATAACGATACTCTTGGCGAAGAAAAAAAGCAATCCGACGATAACGGGTACCAGTAACCCGCTCGATATCCAGAATAAAATATTTGATACTTGTTCCATAATATATTTAGTGCTTAGAATTTTTATGTTGTTTATAAATGCGGACCACCTGTGTCCAAAGATATCCGAGGATGAAAATAACCAGCAACAGGGCCAACGTACCGGCACAGCCTACCCAGTCGACCGGCGAAGCATGGTTGTAGACTGTAGCCGACGGATGGAAAATCGTACAGCAGATAACCAGTACGCAGACGAAGAAGGTCAGGATAACGACCAGTTCTATCAGCAGCTCCTTTTCCGCAATCAGCTTGCGCATAAAGAACGATGCCAGTGAGAACGCAACCGTTACTCCGACTGCCAGTCCGATGCTCGTACGCATAAAATCAACTCCCGTCAACGTAAAGAACAGGGTGATATGAATATAGTACAGGGCAGGGAAAACCAGCAGGGAGGGTATATACCGGAACAACTTCGTGTACCACCGGAAAGAGTTGCCCTCTTCCCAATCCTTTATGCGGGCCATGCAGAAATAACCGGACAACAGCATATCCACCATCACCACCAGCGAAATATTCATCATGGCAGACTGTGTGGAGAGCACCCGTTGTAACTCCAGTTTATTTACCTCCATGGCATAGGGATGGCAGAGCATGATAAATGCGCCCAGCGAAAGGCTGAAGGCAAGCCTGTACCAACGGTTCGGCAACAGGCTTGTCATAAACAGGCTTTTCACGACTGCGAAAAGTGATAATAACAGCAAGATATTATCCATCGTTATTTTCTCCTTTTTCCCTTCCGGGTTCTTTTACGGATGAAGAATATAAGCAGGAAGATGACCGCCAGCCAGAAGAAGCTGATTAAAGCCAGGCTGAATGAAGAAATATTATCTCCCAACCCCGATTCCTGGGTCTGCACGCTCTTGTCTTTCTTCAGCACCACTCCCTTATCATCGCCGGAGATGCTTTCGTTGCGGGCCGATTCAATCTTTCCCTGATATTGTTTGGCTGATTCTGCGGATAACTGTTCGCCGATAAACGTGCGCAACTTGGCATTGTCGCAAACGAAGCCGCTGCAACCTGCATCATATTTCTCCACCAGCTCCGAATGAAGGGCGGCGATATTCCTCAACTGTTCCGGAGTTGCTTTCCAGTAACCTTTGCGGGCGGTTTCCATCATCACGGCAGTAGCTTCCTGCAAAGCTGCGGGGTTCTCACGTTCGAAGAACTCCCTGACACCGACATTCAGCTTATCGTTCACAAACACTTCATAATACTGGTCCCAGATTTCATTGTCGATGGCTTTCGGCTTCATCACATTCCAGCCGTAGGTATTACGGATCGTTTCCGACATCGCGTTGGCTGCCGAAGCTCCCTCTTTCATCTGCTCCTTCATGTAAACCGGGTTGAACAGCGTTGAACGGGTCTCTACCCCGATAGCCGATTTCAAATCCTGTACACGGGCCTGGTGGCGGTTACGCAGGTCATTGAAATAAGCGTCGGGATCATTGCCGGTCACGTTGCGGACCGTCAGACTGATACCGCCCATAAATTCATACACATGGTCGAGGCTGAGCGCTCCCCAGGTATTGCTCTGGCGGGGCTGCACGACTGCCTCCGTGTTTTGGAGGGCCGCTTCGAAGATTCCGGGTTTGAAACCACCGAAGTCTTTTTCATTGCCGTAGGTGGCACCCATATTATTCAGGTAGACATTGGCTATCTCCGATTCGTTCTCCCAACGGTCGCCGCTTTCAACCATGGCTGTGATGCCGGTTCCGTACATACCGTTTGCACCGCCGAACACACGTTGTGTAGCGTATTCGTGTGCTTCCTTCGGAGAAAAACCTTTATCCAGCAGGACGCGTTCGGCATCGTTGCGGCCTTTGGCCACGTAGTTGTCGTCACCGTCGCCGGCAGCGGCTGCCATATCCACCGCCTTTTGTATCAGGGTAAGGCGGGAGGCGGCTACGTCACGCAACTGGCCGGAAGTCTGCACAACCACGTCCACACGCGGACGTCCCAGGTCTTTGGTGTCGATCAGGCGGATATCCAGCACACGGTTGAACTGGTCGCGTATCGGTTCGACGCCGAGCAGATAAAGTATCTCGCCGATTGTCGCTCCTTCGCTTTCAATGAAACTGCCGGACCAAAGGGTAAAACTAACTTTCTTCGGAGTGGCACCGCCATGGTTTTTGGCATGTTCTGCCAGCATACGGTTCGCCATCTCTTTCCCTTTTTCCCAAGCTGCTGGGGTGGGAGTCGCTTCGGCATTAATACCGTAAAGATTACGTCCGGTAGGCAACGCGTTCGGGTCGGAGATGACATCGCCACCCGGGCTCGGAGCTACATAATGGCCGTTCAGGGCATTGATGAAGGCATCCAGTTCCATCTGCGGAGTATGGCGGAGGTATTCGCGATAGTTGTTTATATGCTGAATGGCCTGTTGGATATCCAGCACGGCATTGGCAAACAGGAGTTGTTCGCGGGTAACGGTATCCATTTGCTGGGTAGCACCGCTTTTGCTGTCTACTGCCTTATGTTTGCCTGTTGTATCGGCAGGCATCTGTTCGCCTTTCATCTTCTCTTCCAGCATCTTCTTGACAGCGTCCGGCATCTTTCCGGTTTTGGGGATTCCGGCGGGATGACCGTGTCCCATCTTCGGTTTCTTACCGTCTTTGGACTCTTCCGTCATCTTTGACATCATCATAGCCATCATCCGGTTCATCTTCGGTTCGGATGCTTTCTTGATTGCCTGTGCCTTCGCTACGGTTTCGGGAGAGACTCCCAGCCGGGCAAGCAAGGCCGGGTCGTTGGCCAGAGCCGGGTTATCCATCACCTGTTTGACGGCAAGCTGTGCTTTTGTACGGTAGTTATCGTTGAAGAAAGCCTGGTTTTCGATTTGCTTCCGGGTGACTTTCTTCTGTACCTCATCCAGGTTTGCCAAGCTGAAAGCGATCGGTTCCGTGCACATCAGTTTGACGGAAGAGGCAATCTTTGACTCTTCATACGGAACGCCCAAGGTATACTGTCCGCCGACAATCTTTTCGGCACAGAGTTCTTCCGCAAAGTTTTCTATCTTTTCGATTTCGGCATCGGTATAGGCCTGCGTACGGAGACTGTCCAGCTGAAGGTCGCGATGCAATCCCATTTGTATCGCTTTATTCTTAATCTTTCTGTTCAGCGATTCGTCACGCAGGTCAGTTGCCAGGTAACGTTTGATATCGTTCAATAAATCATCCACTTCCCGGCGAAGACCTGTTTCAATAAACGGGGGAGTCAAGTGGGAGATGGTTGTCGCATAGCTGCGGCGTTTGGCTATCAATCCTTCTCCCACATCGCTGATTGTATAAAGGTAGAAATGGGGAAGCGAACCTACCAGACGGTCTGTCCAGTCGTCGGAAGACAGGGCGACCTGTTTGCCCGGTATAAATTCCAGGCTGCCGTGCGTACCAAAATGAATCATGGCATCCGCCTTGAAATCCTTCTGGACCCAGAGGTAAGAAGCGATATAATGGTGAGGAGGGACCTCGTTCGAACCATGCACGGCAGCAAAGGAGTTATCGCCTGTACCTTGTGTCGGCTGGGGTAAGAGAACGACATTCCCCAGGTCGATGCGGGTCACGGCAATCTGCTCGATACCGTCCGCTTCGCGGGTATAGAAATCTCCCAGTCCCCTGCCGTAATGGCTGACCAGCGTATCCTGCATAGCCGGAGAAAGGATATCTTCCAGCCAGGCGCTGTATTGCGGAGACGACACCCAAGCGGGATAACCGGAATCCAGGTATTTCTGGATATTCCCTTCGGCATAAGCGTTGAACACCGGTCCCTGCTCGTTGATCATCGCTTCGAAAGCCGTTTCCGTAGCGGGCAGGCCGGAGAGGTCGTAGCCTTCCGCTTTCAGTTTCTTCAGGAAATTATACAGCGAAGGAACGACTTCGAGTCCGGCAGCCGTCATGGCATTCTTGCCCGGACCTTTATAATAATAGATAGCTATCTTTTTATCCTTGTTCGGAAGCGTCTGCAAGTTCAGATAATTGGCAACCATATCGGTGAACTGCGCGAGGCGGCCAGGGATATTCTTAAACAGATATAAGCCGTCTTTGTCGATAAACTGTGCATTGAGGGCAAACGGGGCAATGCCGCCGTCGAGTTCGGGCATCACGATGCTCTGGCTCATAAAGCCGCCGGCCATCCCGCGTTTATCTGCCATCCAGTTATCATAGGTATCGTTGATGGTGATCGGGCAAAACATCGGGACGTTATGCGCCTTCAGCCATTCCACTGCTTTCTCGCCCTGTCCCATCAACAAACGACCGTGAGGCATATAGATCACGGCGACAGGATTGATCTCCTCCAGGAACTGAAGGCGACTGGCAAAACCGGATACGGGATAGACATTCATATTGCGCTGCTCCAGACTGATGATCAGGGAATCCAGATGGTCCTTGTTCGTATCGAACGGACCCGCCATCCCAACGATCAGTGCCACTTTCGGCGCATTTTCCTTATAGTAACCGTTTTCTTTATAATACTTCTCATAATCGGCTACGGTATCGAACACCCGTTCATCATCCAGGTGGAAAAGGACGTCGGAGCTGATCTCCACCGGTTCTTTGATCTCACCGGTAAAAAGGCTCTTTCCCGTCAGATCCTGACGGATATAGTTGAAGAGGCTGCGGTAATTGGCAGTACCTCCGTTCGACAGGTAATCGCCCACCCGTTTGTTTTGGATAGAATCCAGGCTGCTGATATTATTTACCGGGTCGGTTACGGCTGTCGAGAAGACAGGCACTTGCTTCGCCTTCAGTTTTTCGAGTACGGCTCGGTGTTCGTCTGTCATCCGGATACCCATACCGAAGACAAGGACGGCATCATACCGATTCAGCTGGTCGAAATCATCGATCGTCAGTTGCTTCAGGTCAATAAAACCAGTATCTACCGATTTTACCATTTTGGCCACCTGATAGTTGGGAAAGTTCACAAGGGCCACCTTCGTCGTACCGGCAACCCTGGCCCATACAAACCAGGCAACCAACACGACTGCTACTAGTGTTCCTGCAATAATTAAATTCCGTTTCATTATTTATTGGTTTGTTTTTGTTTACTTGCTTATCTGAACAGTTCGTCGATATTGACGGAAAGCCCGACCGTAAAGGTGGTACCCGGCGACATAGGCGAGTTGGAGGCAATATTGTCCGGCTTGTAATTAAAGATATTATCTACCGTCGCCTGAAGCATATAAGCACCGAACAGACGTTGTGAAACCGTTACCCGCCAGTTCTGATAGCCGGCATAATGTACTGCGGTGAATTGATCGCCCGTGCTGTTCGCCTCATACGTATCCAGTTTGCTCAGGAAGCGGCCATTCAATGCCACATTCAGTTCATAATTCTTCCGTGTATATTCATAATTCAGTCCCAGCGTAGCCGAATGCGGACGGGTGGAAGAGACGTTGTATCCGTTTTGCTTCATATCCTCATGTACATACGCATAGGCCGCCTTGACGGTAAAGCCATACGGGCATTTCACAGCCAGGTTCGCATCCAGGCCGGCCAGCTTCGATTTGTCCACATTCCTGTAATAGGAGGTATCCCTGTCGGCGCTGAAGATAGTCGTGATTTTATCCTTTATATGATTGTAATAACCGATTACGGAGAAGTTCACCCGGTCGCGGGAATACTCGGCAGACAAAGAGAAATTATCGCTGATCTCCGGCTTCAGGTTCGGGTCACCGGCAATAATGAACATATTCATACCGCCCATATCCCATTCGGTCCACATCTCTTTCAGCGACGGGGCACGGAAACCGCGCGAATAGGAAGTACGAAATGTCAGCGGCTTGAGCTTATACATCAATGAGACATTCGGACTGACATGTGCTCCGAAAGAGTTGTAATAGTCCATACGTCCTCCATACACCAGATTGAACTGCTCCGTCACGTTGAAATCGTGCTGGGCATACAGAATATAGTCATTGGTAGCATGCGTATCGCCATTGAACTGGTAAGACATCAACTCGTCACGGAAGAACTCGGCTCCCCCGATCAGGGTATTGCCCGGCGTAAAGGAGTAGTTATACTGGGCACGCGCCGTATGCTGGGTGTTACGGTAATTCAATGAATCGACATCGTTCTTCGTATAATGATCGTATTTGTTGTAGCGGTCCAACAGGTAGGAGACTGTCAGGTCCTGCTTATCCGAGATCAGGTAATTCATGCGGACACTTCCATTGTAATCGCGGTAACGGTCGGTTTTCTTATCGTTCGCATTATCTGCCAGACGGGTGTAGAAACCGCCTTTTCCGGTCAGGGTGATCTTGTCGGATAGCTTCCACGACAACTTTTCGTCGACGCTCAGGTCTTTTCCACCATAGATGATAGCGGAGTCGGTGCGGGATGAATTTCTTAATATATAATGATCCCTGTTCTTGTACATGACGGAGGTCAGGCTGCTGACGTTTTTCTGCTTCGTGCCGATCGTCCCGCCGTAACGCTGCTCGTTGTTGCTGCCGTAATAGCCGTTCACATTCACTTCGAGGGGTTTGGAAGGTTCCTTCGTGATGATGTTGACAACTCCTCCGATCGCACTCGACCCGTAGAGGGCCGAGGCGGCACCTTTCACGATCTCGATCCGTTCGATATGGTCAGCGTTGAGGCGGTTGTAATCCACATTGTTGAGCGTTTCGCCCGCCATGCGTTCACCATCGATCAGGAAAAGCACGTACTTGCCACTCATTCCCTGCATGTTGATAGCGATCTGTCCGTCCATCTGGCGGGTGAACTCCATACCCGGCAATTCCGTTGCCAGCAAATCCTGCACGGTGACGGCATTGAGTTTCTTTATGTCGGTGGAGGTGATCACACGGGTGATGACGGGAGCGTCTTTCAGCAACTTCGGCGTGCGGGTAGCCGTAACGGTTACTTCATTCAGGTTGAGGGCATCCTCTTTCAGACGGAAGTTGATGGTCGTGTCGCCACTCAGGAAGATACGTTGTTCGAAAGGAGCGAAACCGGCGTATTTAATGAGAAGACGGTATTCGCCGGGCTTCGGAATAACCAGACGGTAATTGCCGTCGAGGTCGGAGGCCGTACCGTGGGTGGTGCCTTTCACCAGGATATTGGCATAAGGCAATGTTTCCCCCTTTTCATCGGTTATACAACCGGAAACCTGTCGGGGAGGTTCATTCGCCGACAGGTTTCCGCATATTAATATTGACACGAGGATCAATAATATCGTTTTCATATAAGAAATTAGAGTTTGTTACTTAAAAGGATATACGTATTCAAAGGAGATATGACCTTTAACATCAGCGTCGTTTGAATAATCGGTGAATTTGATCTTTGCGTATTCGCCGGATTTCAATTTGATGACGTAAACTTTATTGCTCATCGTCCAGTTTGCCGGCGTAGGAGGCATAGGTACGGAACTGAATTCGATGCCTTTGTTCAATACTTCATTGATATTGGAAGTAGCATATCCTACCTTATTATTCATCATGCCGGAATTATCAATGATAAGACTGTCTGTTTTGATATCAGCCACATAACCACTGGAAGGAATAGCTGTCACCTTTTTAATATCTGATTCAGTTGTTTCTACAGCCGAGGCACCATTTGTCTTTACATCATAACGATGAAGGGCGATATCCCAGTTGAAAGAAGTTTCGTCGATGCCGGTACGAGTTTCGAGTTTACCTTTGTAAGTAACGGGCATAGTTGTACCTCCCATCATTGCAGCTACATAAATCGTCATATCCAACGTGATATTATCGCCTTCAATCTTACCATCTTTACAGGCAACAACGATATCATATTCACCGATAGTTATAGAATTTTCTGCTCCTGCTGATAAACTCCATCCTTCCGTATCGGCTGCAACAGATGTACCTACTGGTAAATCAGCTGTACCTATCATTGCATTAAAATCTTTTATCGTGAGCAGAAGTGAGTCACCTTCAACGCGGCTTACCTCCAGTTTAACATCATTATATACTGTCTCTCTTCCCATAGCTACAAGAGTAGCATCACCAACATAAGTCCCTGCCACCGGTTCAATCTCATGAGCAACCGATGTGCCATCCTTAAAACTAAAATACATCCATTTATCATAAGCCGTAGCGTCGAGCATCACATCTTTCACAGTCTCTTCTGTATCTCCACCACCATTGTCATCATCATCGCCACAAGCGGAAAACACAGTTAAAGAGCTGATAACTAATACAGCTAATAAGTAAAAATTCTTTTTCATTGCGTTACTATTATTTTATAAAAACCTTTTGTGACAGCAAAGTTCCGGTTTTATAAAAAGATGTGAAATCCCTAAAAAAAGGTAAAAAAAGAAGACATCCTACCTATTAGTAGGTAGTTACTTTTTGGATGGTTCGGGTATTATCAGATGTGAGTGTTTGTTTATAGCAACTGGTTGTACCTGGCTCCCCTCTGGAGAGGGGGAAGGGGGTGTGTCATATTCCCGCCTATACAACCTTCATAATCAGAGCTACTTAACTATTACAGGTTCATTTGCCGTTTGCTTCAGCTGACGGTTTACAAGTTGTTTCTCTCTTTTGGCTTCAGCCACATTTCTCCTAGATAGAAAACTGTAAGAAATAGGACTAAAGTCCAATGAAATAGACCCTTTACTAATCCGTCAGCTGAAGCAAACGGCAAATAAACCTGTAACAAGGTCTGTTTTATAGACTGGCTTTAACACACCCCCTACCCCCTCTCCAGAGGGGAGACAGTTACAACCAGTCACTAAACAGATAGCTCAATTATTTCTAACTATGAATCTCTCCTCTCCCCCTTCGCCCATAAAAAAGGCAAAAGATGTTATCTAACAACTAAACCGGTCTTATTTATCCGGTAAGAAACCACTACTTTTACCTCCGAGCGATAAAAAGTAATGCGTCCGACATCCGGCGAGTTACTTTTTGTCACAAAAACAGCTTTCCGGACGGGGGCCGATCATTTTTCGTAACAAAAACACCTGTCCGAAGCCCGGCGAGTTACATTTTGTTACAGAAATAGCTCGCCGGAGACCGGAAAACAATTTCTTACATCAGAAATAACCGGCCGAAAGCCGGAAACGTATTTTTTAAGCAAAAACAGACTCGCCGAAAGCCGGCAAGCCTTTTATTACATAAAAACAAATAGAATATGACACAAATCAAAAGCTTGGACTTAAAAAAGCTCCATCAGGAAGAAGATTTCGGTTTCCACCAATTGATGCTTATCGAAACAGCCAAATGTACTGATGCAAAAGTAACCCCGTTGCACGAAGCCTATGCAGCCGCGTTCGCCCAGTTCGACGAGGTGCTCAAACCCGGCGGCAAGGACCCGATGACGGCCCAACTGCTAGACATCGACAACCAACGCGACCAGGCTTATTCGGGCACCTCGGTACAAGCTCATAACATGATTAAATATTTCGACCCGGACAAAGCCGCCATCGCCAAAGAGGTCAGCGACATCATCGACAAGTATGGTGACCCACGTTCACTGCCTTATATCAAGGAAAACGGAGTGATTGAAAATCTGATACAAGATTTAAAAGCGTATGACAATCCTCCCAAAGAGGACCGGCCGGAAATCGAATCGACCGGAATTGAACATAACCGGTTGTCGGCCATCGGTCTGAAAGAATGGGTCGACCAGCTGGAAATACTGAATAACCGGTTCATCCAACTCTTCTCCGACCGCAATGCCATTCAGGCTGCCACGATAACCGGCGCCTCAAAGGCCAAACGCGAAGAAACCGACAAGGCCTACCGGGCAATTGTGAGACGTATCAACGCGCTGATCGAGGTGAACGGGGAGGAAGATTACCTGGCTGTTGTCAACAACATGAATAAACTGATCGATTACCAGCAGACTATACTGGCTGCACGTTCGACAAGAAACGCTAACAAAAAGAAAAAGGACGACAGACCGGAAATTGAATAATCCGGACGGAAAGATAAGAAGAAGGTATTGCTGACAGACGGTTTGTAATACCTTCTTTTTGTTTTTAGGGGTTGGTTACTCCCGCAAGCACAAAAACGGAAATTACCTACTAATAGCTATTGCATCCTATTACAATTATGATACATTTATCAATCTTTACCTATTCCTTGCGATTGATGTGCCTTCTTTTTATGCGGAAATTTGCACCGGTTTAATAACGGCAAAAAGAATTTACATTGAAAACAAGTTTTTATAAAATATCCTTGATAGTGATATTACTACTATCATCGGTGATTACTTATGCACAAAACGATGCGATGATTTCCGGAAAAATCCTCTCGACGGAGAAAGAGATTGTTGATTTTGCAACAGTCTATCTGAAAGGTACCAACTACGGGGGAACAACGAATGAAGAAGGTATCTACCATCTCAAAGCTCCCGCAGGAAATTATACACTGGTCGTATCCGCCATCGGCTATAAAACAGTTGAAAAGCAAGTCAGGCTTATCAACGGCGAACGCGTAAAACAAAATATCACCATCACTCCGCAAGTGGAAGAACTGGACGAAGTCGTAGTCGTTTCCAACGGCATCAGCCGCCTGAAACGTTCGGCTTTCAACGCCATAGCCGTGGATACCAAGGAACTGCAAAACTCCACCAAAAGCCTGAGCGACGCACTCGCCAAAGCACCGGGCATGAAACTCCGCGAATCGGGCGGTGTAGGCTCGGACATGCAACTGATGCTCGACGGTTTCAGCGGAAAGCACGTGAAGGTCTTTATCGACGGCGTGCCGCAGGAAGGCGTAGGCAGTTCGTTCGCCCTGAATAATATACCGGTCAATTTCGCCGAACGCATCGAAGTATATAAAGGAGTAGTCCCCGTCGGTTTCGGAACGGATGCCATCGGCGGCGTTGTCAATATCGTGACGAACAAGAAACGCCGCAACTGGTTCCTCGACGCCTCCTATTCTTTCGGCTCGTTCAATACGCACAAATCATACGTCAACTTCGGACAGACACTGGATAACGGTTTCACTTACGAAATCAATGCTTTCCAGAACTATTCGGACAACGATTACTATGTGGATGCCCCGGTAAAGGATTTCGAAACGGGACGTCTCGACACGGATAAGAAAGAACGTGTGAAACGCTTCAACGACACCTACCATAACGAAGCCATCACCGGAAAGCTGGGATTTGTCAACAGGAAATGGGCCGACCGCCTGTTGTTCGGTTTCACTTATTCCAATATGTACCAGGATATACAGACGGGGGTACGCCAGAACACGGTTTACGGTGAGAAGCACCGTAAAGGCCATTCCCTGATGCCGTCGCTGGAATACAACAAACGCAACCTGTTCACCGATGGTCTCGACCTGGTATTCACCGCCAATTACAACAAGAACCTGACGACCAACGTGGATACCTCCGCCTACGAATATAACTGGGCAGGCGACAAGCACCTGATGAACTCACGCGGCGAACAGTCCTACCAGCACACCCGTTCGGACAACAACAACTGGAACGGTACGGTCACCCTCAACTACCGCATCGGCAAGGCACATATGTTTACGTTCAACAACGTACTGACCGCCTTCCGCCGCTCCAACACCTCACTGCTGACAAACGAGGAACTGACGGATGCCATCGACAAGGAGACACGCAAAAACATTGCCGGCCTCTCTTACCGCCTGATGCCGTCAGAACATTGGAACCTGTCTGTCTTCGGAAAGCATTACAACCAGTATGTAGCCGGTCCGATAGCAACTGATAACACAAGTTCAGAATATGTCCGCACCTCCCGCAGCGTCAACTCGATGGGATACGGGGCCGCCGGTACCTACTTCGTACTGCCGGGTTTGCAGGCCAAACTGTCTTACGAAAAAGCCTACCGCCTGCCTACCATCGAGGAAATGTTCGGAAACGAAGACCTTGAGATGGGCGACATGGGCATCAAACCGGAAAACAGCGACAACCTGAACCTGAATGTCAGCTACAACAAAGCATTCAACAAACATAACGTATATGTGGAAGGCGGTTTGATTTACCGCAACACCAAAGACTATATCCAGCGTAACATCACCGACCTGAGCGGCGGCAAACAGGCGGCAAGCTACATCAACTACGGCAAGGTGCTGACCAAAGGCTATAACATCTCCGCCCGTTACAGCTTTGCGAACTGGCTGAGCCTGGGTGGAAACTATACGCAGATGAATGTCCGCGACAACCAGAAAACGGCCATCAGTAACGGCGCAAACAATATCGCCTATAAACAGCGTATGCCGAACCTTCCGTACCGTTTCGCCGACTCCGACGTGACCTTCTACTGGCGTAACCTCTGGAAGAAAGGCAACACGCTGATAGTTACTTACGACAATCAGTACCTGCATAGCTTTACCTATTATTCTTCCATCATCGGTTCGAATAAAGGCGAATATGTGGTGCCGAACCAGTTCTCACACAACCTGACTCTCTCTTACAGCCTTCAGAACGGACGTTACAACATCTCGTTCGAGTGCCGCAACTTCACGGACGAAAAGCTGTACGACAACTTCAGCCTGCAAAAAGCAGGACGGGCATTCTACGGAAAAGTCCGTGTCTATCTAGGTAATTAATCTCTCTAAAATAAATAGTAATAAACAATATTAAAACAAACAAGATGAAGAAGAATTTCTTTTTAACAGGCCTTTTCGCTACTGCAATGGCCGGACTGACACTGACTGCGTGTGACGACGACCCATCTACCGGCGGTGGTGATGGCGGTGATGATGACAACAACGCAGAATACGTAATCGCAGCCTCTGTAACGGCTTCCGGAAATACAACCAATGTGCTGGTCAATGCCGAATCGTTGGACGAAGGTACCGTTACGACCATCAACAACGGCGTTGTGAACGACGGTGCAACCTACTGGGTATTCTTCAAGGAACAATATCTCTACGCCCTGACATACCACCAGGGAGAAGCCGGCGGAACCCGCTCGTATATCATGGATGCCAGCGGCGAACTGAAGAAACGTTCTGCCGAATTCAATGTAAAGCGTTTTACCACCTATGGTATCTACGACAAATATATCATGACCTCTTCTACCGGTGACGGTCCTACGGAATGGAACGACGAAAACGGTTACACTCCGAAAGTATTCCTGCTTTCTTACCTGGACCCGGCAGCCGAAACATTCACCACCAACGATACGCAGAACAAAGCCTATTTGTCTGAAAACTTCCTGGGTAACGGTGAATACGTAACCCTGTCCGGTATGCTGGAACATAACAACAAGATTTACACAGCTGCCGTTCCGATGGGTCTGAGCCAGTACGGTACAAAAGACCAGAACGGCAAATGGGTATTGCCGGGCAACGAAGACCTGGTGAAGAAAGAATCGGGCGGTTCCAACAGCAGCGCTTACAAGAAAGACGAATTGCAGTGGACACAGTATCCGAACGAATGCTGGGTAGCCATCTTCGACGATGCAACCATGACCAGCAAGAAACTTATCAAAACAGACAAAATCAGTTATGCCGCAGGCCGTAACAGATCCCAGTATTACCAAATGATCTGGGCAGCCGACAACGGTGACGTATATGTATTCTCGCCGAGCTTCGCAAAAACGATGACCGATGCCCGCCAAAAGACAACGCTGCCCGCCGGTGTCGTTCGTATCCCCAGCGGAAGCACTGAGTTCGACGATTACTACTGCAACCTGGAAGCCCTGACCAACGGTAACTCTTTCCTCCGCAGCTGGCATATCGCAGACGACTATTTCATGTTGCTGATGTACGACAGACCTCTCACAGAAACAGGCTATGTAGCCAACCAGTTGGCTATCTTCAAGGCCGGAGACAAGAAGCTGACATACGTAACAGGTCTTCCTTCAACCGACCAGATTTCCGGCTTTGGCAACGCTCCGTATGTTGAAAAAGGCAACGCTTACGTGACCGTTACCTTCAACGAAGGCGGCGGCAACCCAGCTATCTACAAAATCGACCCGGCAACAGCCCAGGCAACAAAAGGTCTGACAATCGAAGCTACACAAGTGAGCGGTGTCGGTAAACTGGCGGCTGCGAAGTAAACAATAACAACGAAAGATGATTCGTATTTATATCTTTCTTATACTCCTCCTGCTCCCGCTAACCATGCGGAGCCAGGAGGATATTTGTATAGGCAAGAAACAGTCTCTCCACTCTGCCGTATTAAATGAGGAACGGAACTACTGGATACACCTTCCCGCCGGCTATGAGCAGGATACAACGAAAAGATATCCGGTCATCTATCTGCTCGACGGAGACGCTTTCTTTCATTCGCTGGTAGGAATCAGCCGGACATTTACAACGGTCAGAGGCAAATACCTCCCGGAAAGCATCATCATCGGCGTGCTCAACGTCGACCGGACACGCGACCTGACGCCGACAGCCTCGGCAGCGGGACGGGACGGCCGGATTGCCCCCGATGCCACTCCCCAGGGCGGCGGAAGCGAAACATTCAGCCGCTTCCTGACCGAAGAGCTCCGCGGCGTTATCGACAGCACCTGCCGGACGAACGGAAAGAATATGCTGATAGGCCATTCCTACGCGGGACTGTTCACCCTGAACACCTTCCTCCGCCATACGGAGCTGTTCGACACCTATCTGGCTGTCGACCCGAGCCTGTGGTGGGACCAGGGCAAGCTATCGCAGGAAGCAGCCACATGGGTTGAAGGAAAAGACTTCACGGGTAAAAGCCTGTACATCGGCGTCGCTTCGAAGAAACGGACCGACCGGGTGGACATCCACCTCAACAAAGTAAACCATCTCCTCACGGAGGTATTGCCGCAGGCGAAGAACCTGCGTTTCTTTCATAAATCATTCCCCGAAGAGAACCACGGAACAGTTGCAATTCCGGGAATATACGACGGGATAAAACAATTATTCGGAAAATGAGAAAGCTCTTTGCTAAAATACATCTATGGTTATCCATACCCTTCGGTATCATCATCGCCATTGTCTGCCTGACAGGGGCAATACAGGTATTTGAAACGGAGATACAAGAACTCTGCCACCCTTCCCACTACTTTGTAAAAGAGGTGAAGGGCGAACCGCTCCCGCCGGCCGCATTGATAGAATCGGCCCGGCAGCAACTCCCCGACTCCATTAAGATAAACGGCATCCGCGTCACTCCCGACCCGAAACGTACCTACCAACTGGTGCTACCGGGCAAAAAAGCCGCCGCCTTCATCGACCCTTACACCGCAGAAGTCACCGGCATCAACGACGGACAAGGTTTCTTCATGCAGATGATGCGCCTCCACCGCTGGTTGCTCGACTCCTATAAGCGCGACGGCAGCTTTTCACTGGGGAAAGCGCTCGTGGGATACTCCACACTCATACTGGCCATCATTCTGATAAGCGGTATTGTCATCTGGTATCCCCGTAACAGGAAGGCATTGAAGAATCGCCTGAAAATAAAGGCGAACGCCGGCTGGTACCGTTTCTTCTACGACCTGCATGTGGCGGGAGGCTTTTACTCCACCCTGCTTCTGCTCGTCCTGACACTCACCGGGCTGACCTGGTCGTTCGGTTGGTACCGAGATGCGTTCTATACGGCTTTCGGCGTAGAGACAACCCAGCCGCAGGCACATGCTCCGGCCCCTTCCGCCCAACAGGAACAGCCCGAAGATAAAAAGCCGGGGGAAAGAGGCCGCGGGGAGAGAGGCTCAGACGACAGACCTGCCGGCGAAAAACGGGAAAGAAACAGGGAGAGAGGTGGTCATCCGGAACGTTCCGGTTCTTCTGAAAGAAAAGAAAGGCAACAGAAAAGAACGGATTATACAGTCTGGGCGAACGTTCTATCGGATTTGCAGCATCGCTATCCGGCATACAACTCCATCACCATCCAGGACGGTTCAGCTTCGGTCTCCGCTGCACGATACGGTAATACCCGGGGTAGCGACCGTTACACATTCGATGCGGCAACGGGCCAAATCACCGATATCCAGTTATACAAAGACCTCCCCAAATCAGGAAAGATAAGAGGCTGGATATATTCCGTACATGCCGGCACCTGGGGTGGCATGACAACAAAAATCCTGAGCTGCCTGGTGTCTTTCCTCGGCGCAGTCTTCGCCATAACCGGTTATTATTTCTGGATTAAAAAGAAGATGCGGAAAAGGAAGATGCGGAAAAGGAAGAAATAAAGGGTCACTCGATTCATCAAGGCTGCATCCGCTTCGGCAAATCGGATGCGACCGACGAAGAAATAGAAGCCGCTGCCCACAAAGCCTGCTGCCACGATTTCATCATGCGCCTGCCGGGTGGTTACGACACGATGGTCGGTGAAGGAGGTTGTACCCTCTCCGGCGGAGAGAAACAGCGTCTCTCCATCGCCCGCGCCATCCTGGAAGAGGCTCCCATCGTCCTGCTGGACGAAGCGACCGCCTTCCTCGACCCGGAAAACGAAGTGGAAGTGCAGAAAGCCATCAACACCCTGATTGAGGGCCGCACCGTCATCGTCATCGCCCATTGCCTGAAAACCATCCGCAATGCCGACAAAATCATCGTCCTCGAAAACGGCTGCATCGCCGAACAAGGGAGGCATGATGAATTACTCCGTAACCAAGGACTTTACCACAAGCTAGGGACGATACAAGGAAAAACGATTGGATGGAGATTATAATACTAAGCTAACGGTCAGCCAATTACAGTTTCCTCGTAGTTACCCTCTTTGGAAACTCGCGTTTCCTCCGCAGGAAACTGTAATTTCCTCGGCAGGGAACTAGAGTTTCTTCCGCAGGAAACTGAAGTTTCCTTAGGAAGAAACTGGTATCAGAATCCGAAACCGCCATGAGTATCCTCTTCAGCTTCCTGTTCCTTACCGGTTAGATAAATGAAATCGTTCCCACTCCGGATAATATCGGAGGCAGGGACTTTTTCTTTTAGCTTATCTATCTCGCCCTTTTCCTTGACACAAACCAGGGCACGATAACTCTTCGAAGGCTTATCGGCCACAAACCAGACACCTGTATAGGCAACACCTTCCAGATAATGCATCAGCGAAGTGCTGACCCCGGATATGCCAATAGGCCCCCGGAAGAATTTAACTTTGCCCGAATAAGGAGACAATCCTTCCAGCTGTTCCGGGAAGGCCGGATTATCCTTACCATCCATCGGCAGATAATAACGAATTACCGCGTCCGCCTTACTTTTTGCCGCCGCCGAACCGGAAGGAAAAACGACCGACACATATTTATTCCCAGCCACAGCCTGCAACTGGTAAGGCGACAGACAATCGATACACCCCAAAGTATCCGCCCGCTGGCATCTGAACACATGGAGTGAATAAATACCGAACGCGTCCTCCGGCGTTGGCATATCATAAATCTCAACCGTATATTCCTGCCCTTCGTAAACGACATCGCGGGCTACCAGCTTACTGACACCGTATTCGAGGAACTGTTCCGCTCCCCCGTTCATAAAACCATAAAGGCCGGAACCGGTAAATTCGCGCTCCCTTTTCACCTCAACCTCCTGTGCTGCCAGGAAAGCCGGGATAAACATCAAAAGTCCCAACCAGTGTATAACGTGTTTCATGCCTGCAAATTTATTTCGACCAGTTCTATCTTTTCCTTATCGGCTACTCCCAACTTGAACTCCTGTGCCATATCCATAAAGCCACGTGCCCCGGCTTTCTCTTCCTCCTGCACGCCTTCTTCGATACGTTTGGCAATCACCATATCATAACCGATACGGTCGACTGCCACCGGGTCGCTTCCCGCCAGAATCGTATTGTAATGACAGATAAACTGCGGATTGGCAGCCGGCCCGCCATCGAAACAGCCAATCATACCGTCGGTAATATTCAATACCACCTTATCACGCAAAGGAGGAAAGGCACAAGCCGAAGCGCAGGTGTCGTGCCACATTGGGCCGTGAAGCCGCGCCGTATTGGTAATAGAACCGAAAGCCAGGTTCTTCATACAGGAAGTAATCGTCGTTCCCGCATTCTTCAGCACCGGGACGTTGATGATTTTCGTCACCATCTCCGTACATATCTTTGTGAAGTAAGAGTATTTTCCGCCATTAATCATGAACGGCATGGTATAGGCATCATACTCGCCCTCCAAATCAACAAAGTAATAGTGCTCTTTGTCAATCCGTTCTTCCCCGTAAAACTTTCCTTCGGCATTGATATAGCTGCCGTTCTCATCAGTGTATTCCGTACCGATGATGCGGATATCGGGGTAATTCTCCGGGGTAAAGCCGGACTCTTTCAGGTCTGCCTCCCGCCTGTCCCAGATAACGATGTTTTTCCAGGAGATGCCGGCCTCTTCCAACTGGTTAATAATAGATTGCGTCAGGGCGTGCGAAGTAGACAGCAGCGTCCTCCGACGGTTGCCCGTCAACAATACAACCGGGGTGAGTCGCTTTTACCACTTTCCCGGGATATTTGCCCGGCATAGAATTCCCATTTCGGGGAATGGCAAGAGCTTCCTTTATATTGGTTGCCGGCTTCTCTTTGACCGCCTGCACCGAAGGGGCAGCCTTCACGATGGGAGAAAAAGCAACACTCGCCCCTCCAAGGGCTAACGAACGAAAAAAATTTCTTCTTTTCATGGCATTACATTATTAAGCCTTCAGGCTGCTAAGGTATTGATTTTCTCCGGTGCTTAGTTGTTTTCAGGCAGATTATTCTATTATTCCATTTCCACAAAAGTAGGTACGCCTTCAGTAAAAATACCCATTGCTAGGTATTTTACTATATGGAAGCCCGTCCTACCTTTGTACCGTATTTATTAAGTATTAATGCGAATCAGGAGTTGGCGACCTGATTCAAAGATTAAAAATTAACATAAGAAAGTAGAGCAATTGCCAATTTTCCAAAGGAGTGTACCAACAGCCCTTTGGTAGCTCTTACTTTAGACGC
>NZ_JAMOKT010000061.1:0-42384 GCF_023656795.1 Parabacteroides caeci | reverse complement strand
TTGTAGACTACGACGTAGATAGGCTACAGGTGTAAGGGCAGTAATGTCGAAGCCGAGTAGTACTAATAGCCCGAGACTTTCTATTTCCGAGAGGAAGGATTGATATATCAGCAGTGTTAGTATCTATACTAGCAAAGCGAAGGTTACTGAAAGAGTAGCGTTGTCCAGGTCAAACATCTTAAAGGTATTAAGGTGGTTATAGCGTTGGGGATCCACCTCTTCCCATTCCGAACAGAGAAGTTAAGCCCAATCACGTCGATGGTACTGCGTAAAAGTGGGAGAGTAGATAGCCGCCGTTTTAGAGTCACAGACTCCAAACAAATGAAAGGAATCAATCGTAAGGTTGGTTCCTTTTTGCGTTTATAGCAGATGACTCTGACTATTCATAAATACATTATTTGTATTTGGTTTATATTTGTTTTGTGGATTATGTAGCATTTGTCTGTGGAATAATTCTACGAACCCCATTTTTAATAAAGAAGTTGTTCTATTTGGTTGTTTATTTATATGGTTAATATTTAGGAGTATAGCGTTTTTTAACAGATTGTATTGAACAATGGTACGATTATTTCATTCTTACAATATAGAGATAGAACAATAGAAAATTTAAATGTCATTTATAGATATTAGTAATGGTAGGAGAAAGATTAGTAAAAGGAGGTATCGTATTAGTCGCCCTTTTAATGTTGGCAACAGGATGTCGAAAAAAAGAAGAGCCGTTGCGTCCCCTTGTCATAGTTGACAAGCCTCAGAAAGAAGATGTACAAATTTTTGGTGAATATGTAGGCCGTATTCGTGCCGCAAGTTATGTAGAGATACATGCACGCGTAGAAGGTTATCTGGAAAGGATGCTGTTTGTAGAAGGTAAACAGGTGAAACAAAATGAACCTTTGTTTATTATAAATTCAGCACTTTATAAGGCACGCGTAGAGAAAGCGAAAGCACAGTTAAAAAAGAACGAAGCTCAGGCGGCAAAAGCCAAAAGAGATGTAGAGCGTTTACAGCCGTTGTACGAACAGCATGCGGCCAGCCAGTTGGATCTTGATAACGCATTAGCTTCCCTGGATGATTCGGAAGCTAATATCGCAATGAGCAGAGCTGACCTGGACCAGGCACAACTGGAGCTGGGTTATACAACGGTCACTTCACCGATTGCCGGATATATCAGTGAGCGTTTTGTCGATGTCGGCGCCCTGGTTGGTCCCGGTGTCAACTCCAAATTAGCGGCCGTGGTAAAAAGTGATACGGTATTGGTCGACTTCAAAATGACCGCATTGGATTATCTGCGTGCCGAACGCCGTAACATTAAGTTCGGTGAGCAGGATACGACCCGTTCCTGGCAGCCGACTGTAACCGTGACACTAGCCGATAATTCCGAATATCCGGTCAAAGGTGTAGTCGACTTTGCTGATCCGATTGTAGATCCTCAAACAGGAACATTCGGTGTACGTGCAGAATTGGCTAATCCGAATCAGAAATTACTTCCCGGACAGTTTACCCGCGTAAAACTATTATTGGATGTACGTGAACGGTCAATCGTTGTTCCCCGAAAGGCTATTTCCATAGAACAAGGCGGTGTCTTCATCTATATTATCCGGCGTGATAATGTAGCGGAAAAACGTTTCGTGCAAACAGGACCTGAAATTGGAAATAACATTGTTATTGAACGCGGTCTGGGAGAAAATGAAGCAGTAGTTATCGAAGGCTATCATAAATTAGTTCCTGGTATGCTGGTTCGTCCGGTTCAGGCAGGGGATGACAAAGCCATCGAAGCATATAGAGAGGAGGCAGGAGAATGAAGCCGGGATTCTTTATAGACCGTCCCGTATTCTCGACCGTACTATCTTTATTGATCGTTATTGTCGGGGTTATAGGATTGATGATGTTACCGGTGGACCAGTATCCTCAGATCACGCCTCCGGTTGTGAAGATCAGCGCCTCTTATCCGGGAGCCAGTGCCTTGACGGTGTCGCAGGCTGTTGCAACACCAATCGAACAGGAACTGAATGGTACTCCGGGTATGATCTATATGCAGAGCAGCAGTACGAACTCCGGAGGTTTGACTATAACAGTCACTTTTGATGTTTCTGCCGATGCTGACCTTGCTGCTGTTGAAATACAGAACCGTGTGAAGCTGGCTGAATCGCGCCTGCCTTCCGATGTTGTTCAGAATGGTATCACCGTGGAAAAACAATCGGCCAGCCAGTTGATGACGTTAAGCCTGAGTTCGGATGACCCGCGTTTTGATGAAATCTATCTGAGTAACTTCGCTACGATCAATGTGCTCGACGTACTTCGCCGTATTCCGGGTGTGGGACGTGTCTCCAATATCGGTAGCCGTTACTATGGTATGCAGATATGGGTATATCCGGATCGCCTGGCAAATATGGGACTGACGGTAAAAGATATCCAGGCTGCCCTGAAAGAACAGAACAGTGAATCCGCTGCCGGAGAATTGGGTAAACAGCCGGTTATCGACGTGGATATCACTTTGCCGATCACTGCCCGCGGACGTCTGTCTACGGTAAAAGAATTTGAAGATATCGTTGTCCGTGCCAATCCTGACGGATCGATTGTCCGTTTGCGCGATGTTGCGAGAATATCTTTGGAAGCCTCTTCCTATTCTACGGAAAGTGGAATAAACGGAAAGAATGCGGCTATCCTGGGTATTTATATGCTACCGGGTGCCAATGCTCTGGAAGTGGCAACCAATGTAAAAGAAGCTATGAAAGAGATCAGCCAGAACTTCCCGGAAGGACTGGAATATAAGTTTCCCTTTGATATGACTGAATATATATCACAGTCTATCCACGAAGTTTATAAAACCTTGTTTGAGGCTTTGTTCCTGGTTATACTGGTTGTATTCCTGTCATTACAGAACTGGCGTGCCGCTTTAATCCCGACTATCGCTGTTCCCATATCATTGATCGGGACATTCGGATTTATGCTTATCATGGGATTCTCCCTGAATATGCTGACCTTGCTCGGACTGATCCTGGCGATTGGTATTGTGGTCGACGATGCGATTGTCGTAGTGGAGAATGTGGAACGTATTATGCATGAAGAACGGCTTACAGCCCGCGAAGCCACCCATAAAGCGATGCGCGAATTATCGGGAGCTTTGATCGCAACATCGATGGTATTGGCAGCCGTATTCGTTCCGGTGAGTTTTCTGAGTGGAATTACCGGAGCATTATACCGTCAGTTCTCTATTACGATAGTGGTTTCCGTATTGTTGTCGACTGTCGTTGCTTTGACATTAAGCCCGGCGATGTGTGCTTTGATATTACGTCCGACTGTCGGAAAGAAAAATTTCGTCTTCCGCAAGATCAATATATGGCTGCATAAAGGAAATAATAAATATATCCATTTGCTGACCCGTGCGATCACTAATCCCAAAAGAATCCTGGCCGGATTCGGTATGGTACTTGTTTTTATCTTTGTACTGAACCGGATTATTCCTACCAGTTTTATCCCGGAAGAAGACCAGGGATTTTTTACGGTGGAATTAGTTATGCCCGAAGGTGCGACATTGGAGCGTACCCGTAAAGTAACCGACAGAGCGATAGAATTTCTGGAAAAACAACCGGCTGTCGCTTACGTCCAGAACGTGACGGGAAGCAGTACCCGTGTGGGAACTTCGCAAAGCCGCTCCACGCTTACCGTTATTCTGAAACCCTGGGAAGAACGTAAATCTTCCGGCATGGGTGTTGAAGATGTGATGGCTGTGGCCCGTAAAGAATTTGAATATTATCCGGAGATACTCGCTTATCTGAATCGTCCGCCGGTAATACCCGGTCTGGGAGAAAGCGGAGGTTTGGAAATGCAGTTGGAAGCCCGCGGTGAAGCCAGTTGGGAAAATCTGGTAAGCGCAACCGATACATTTATGCTATATGCGTCGAAAGCTCCCGAACTGACCGGCGTATCTTCCGCCCTGCAACCGGAGATTCCACAGCTATACTTTGACGTAGACCGTGACCGGGCAAAGTTCCTGGGTATTCCTCTGACGGATATCTTCTCGACGATGAAAGCCTATTTGGGCTCCGTCTACGTGAATGACTTCAATATGTTCAACCGTATATATAAGGTATATATCCAGGCAGAAGCCCCTTATCGCGCCACTCGTGATAATATTGGACTGTTCTTTGTCCGTGCACAAAACGGTTCGATGGTTCCGTTAACCGCTTTGGGTACGACGAGCTATACGACCGGACCGGGTACGATCAAGAAGTTCAATATGTTCTCGACAGCTGCCATCAGTGCAGTGGCTGCCCCCGGCTATAGTTCCGGTGAAGCCATGGCTGCCATGCAACGGATTACACGCGAACATCTACCCGATAATATAGGTTTGGAATGGAGCGGTCTGTCTTATCAGGAAAAGAAGGCCGGCGGACAGACAGGCATGGTGCTTGCACTCGTATTTCTTTTTGTGTTCTTGTTCCTGGCTGCACAGTATGAAAGTTGGATCGTTCCGATCGCTGTTATCTTATCTTTGCCGGTTGCCGCTTTGGGTGCTTATCTGGGAATTTGGGCTACCGGGTTACATAACGATGTCTATTTCCAGATCGGGCTTGTCACGCTGATCGGATTGGCGGCGAAGAATGCGATCCTGATCGTCGAATTTGCCAAAGTACAGGTCGATACCGGAGTAGACGTTGTTCAGGCTGCTATCCATGCGGCGCGGATGCGTTTCCGTCCGATCCTGATGACCTCTTTGGCATTCGTATTGGGTATGCTTCCGATGGTGTTGGCTAGCGGGCCGGGATCAGCCTCACGCCATAGCATCGGTACAGGTGTGTTCTTTGGTATGTTGGTTGCCATTACGGTAGGTATTGTATTGGTACCGTTCTTCTTTGTTCTGATTTATAAGATTAAACGAACGCTGCGGATGGATCGTGTTGCGCGGATAATACCTAAAAAGAAGGTGTTCTTTTTTATGGTTGCTGCGTCGGCTATTACCTTCTCTTTTTCTTCTTGTAAGCTAGGAGAGAAATATGCCCGTCCGGAGTTGAACCTTCCGGCTGAACTGGAGGCCGGTGCCGACAGTCTTTCCGTGGATAATATTCCCTGGGAAAGCCTGTATGCCGATACCACTTTGCAACGGCTTATTACGACTGCCCTGGAAAATAATAAAGATATGAAGATAGCAGCCGCCAAGATCAAGGAAATGATCGCTGCCAAACGTATCACATTTGCCGACCAGTTTCCGGAAATAGGCGCACGTATTTACAGCCAGAAAGAACGGTTGAATTATGGAGGCGATAATCCTAAACCCGATCCAGAATACGGGGCGAAGCTGACCCTTTCGTGGGAGTTGGATTTGTGGGGTAACCTCCGTTGGGCAAACGAAGCCGGCGTTGCTGCCTACCTGCAATCGGTAGAGGCCCGCCGGGGATTACAGTTGACACTGGTTGCCGAAGTGGCGGCCGCTTATTATCAACTGTGTGCTCTCGACCGTCAGTTGGCTATAGTCCGCCAGACATTGGAAGCCCGTCGTGAAGGGGTTCGCCTGGCTAAACTCCGCTATGATGGTGGTCTGACTTCCGAGACTTCTTATAACCAGGCTTTGGTGGAGCTTGCCCGTACCGAGACGCTTGTCCCTTCCTTGGAGCGCCAGGTAAAGATCAAGGAAAATGACCTGTCCCTGTTGTTAGGCGAATATCCGGGATATATCCCCCGCGGCCTGTCTCTCGACCAGCAACATTTGCCGGATGCTTTGCCGGTAGGATTGCCCTCGGCTCTGTTGGAACGCCGTCCGGATATGCGTCAGGCCGAGTTGAAGTTGCGCGAAGCGAATGCAAAAGTAGGAGTAGCCTATACCGATCTGTTTCCGAAGATCAGCCTGACCGGTAATTTCGGTCTCGAGAGTGAAGAGTTGGGCGACCTGTTGAAAAGTCCGGCATGGTTCCTGGCAGGGGATCTGCTTCAGCCTCTTTTCGCAATGGGGAAGAACAAGGCAAAGCTGAAAGCGTCCAAAGCCCGTTATGAGCAGGAGGTGTACAGTTACCAGAAAAGCGTGATCGGTGCTTTCAAGGAGGTGAACGATGCAATTGTTACGATCCATATGGCGAAAGATATTCGTCGCTCGCAGGAAAAACTGGAAGCAGCCTCGAGGAAATATTTAAAGTTGGCGGAATTGCAGTATATCAATGGTGTAACCAATTATATAGATGTATTGGATGCCCAGCGTGGTTATCTGGATGCCCAGATCAGTTTGAATAAGGCGGTACAGGATGAACTGCTGTCGGTCGTTTATCTGTATAAAGCGCTGGGAGGAGGATATACATCAGCCTCAGAAGAAATACAGTAGTTAGATAGAAATACAGTAGTTAGATAGAAATACTCTGATATATTTGCGTACCTATGGGCTATTTACTAAAGAGCCTATAGGTACTTTTTTCAGTAGGAAAAACGTTAACTGCTAACTTATTTCTATCTTTGTATTCCTAAAAACAATAAAGAGAGGAATTGCCATGCCATTAAATTTACAAAAGAATTTACCCGCTATCGAACTCCTTAAAAAGGAACACATCTTTGTGATGGATTCCTTGCGTGCATCATCCCAGGATATCCGTCCGCTGCGTGTGGTGGTACTGAACCTGATGCCGTTGAAGATCACGACAGAGACAGACCTGATCCGTCTGTTGAGTAATACCCCTTTGCAGGTGGAGCTGGACTTTATGAAGATAAAGGGCCATACCCCAAAGAATACTCCGATCGAACATATGCAGGAGTTTTATAAAGACTTCGACGATATAGAGAAAGATTATTACGACGGAATGATCATTACCGGTGCTCCGGTAGAACAGATGCCTTTTGAAGAAGTCAGTTACTGGGAAGAGGTGACGACGATCTTCGAATGGGCGCGTACGCATGTAACCTCTACGTTATATATCTGTTGGGCGGCGCAGGCGGGATTGTATCATTTCTATGGTGTGCCTAAATATGATTTGCCGGCAAAGATGTTCGGTGTTTTCCGGCATACGTTGCGTGAGCCTTATTTGCCAATATTCCGCGGGTTCGATGATGAGTTTTATGTGCCTCACAGCCGTCATACGGAAATACGCCGCGAAGATATCCGGAAGGTACCGGAATTGACGCTTCTTTCGGAGAGTGAGGAGTCGGGCGTTTATATGGCGATGTCGCGCGGCGGCCGTGAGTTTTATATTACAGGCCATTCCGAATATTCGCCTTATACGTTAAGCGATGAATATATCCGCGACCTGAATAAAGGCCTTCCTATTTCCGTTCCCCACAACTATTACCGCAACAACGACCCGGCCCAGGGCCCTGTAGTCCGTTGGCGCGGCCATGCGAACCTGTTGTTTACAAACTGGCTGAACTATTACGTTTACCAGGCAACTCCGTTCAATATTAAGGATATAAAGAATTTGGGGAGTTTGTAAATATCGCTACCGAAAGGAGCTGACGAAACGATTAAATAAAGAGTATATATGGCAAAGAAAATACCTTACGGATTGACGGATTATCTTCGTATTGTTACAGAAGATTATTACTATGTGGATAAGACGGAATATATTGAAGATCTGGAAAAGACAGCGGCTTTCCTGTTTCTGATCCGTCCGCGCCGTTTCGGGAAATCGTTGTTCCTGAATATGCTTAACTGCTATTACGATGTGAAATATGCCGACCGTTTTGAGGAACTGTTCGGTAATCAATACATCGGCAAGCATCCGACTGCTGAACAGGGTAAATACCTGGTTTTACGTTTTAATTTCAGCATGGTAAGGGCTACGGACGATAAACTGGAAGCTGCCTTCAACCGGCATATCAGTCTGGAAACAGCGTATTTTGCCAGCGTATATGCTTCTTATTTTAAACCTGATTTCCAGGAACAGCTAAAATTGATTCCGGAGGCTGCCGGACGTTTGGAATATATTTGCCTGTGTGCCAAAGAACAAGGGCTGTCTATCTACTTGCTGATCGACGAATACGATAATTTTACCAATACGATATTATCCTCTAAAGGAAATGATGTGTATCATTCTTTGACGCACGATTCTGGTTTCTATCGTTCATTCTTTAATGTGGTAAAAGGTGTTACCACCGGAGCGGAAGCCCCTGTGAAACGAATGTTCATTACCGGTGTGTCGCCTGTTACGTTGGATGACGTGACGAGTGGTTTCAATATCGGGACGAATATAACGACAGATGAACAGTTTAATTCGATGGTCGGTTTCAGCGAATCGGAACTGCATGAGATGTTATCTTATTACCAGTCGGAAGGCATGCTGGCCGATTCTATCGATGATATTGTCCGGATGATGAAACCCTGGTACGATAATTACTGTTTTGCTAAAGAATGTATCGGGCAAACGATGTATAATTCGGATATGGTGCTCTATTTCCTGAATAACTATTTGCAGAGGAAACGTCCGCCTTCCGAAATGGTCGACCGTAATATCCGGACGGATTACAGCAAATTGCGCTACTTTATCCGTATCGACAGGATGCAGGAAGAAGGTTGTTCGGTCATTACAAAGTTGATCGATACCGGCGAAGTGAACGGAAATGTGATAAAAGACAGTTTTCCAGCAGAGAACCTGGCCGATCCGGGTAACTTTATTTCACTGCTATACTATTTTGGTTTGCTGACTTACGACCGGATGGAATATGGCGAAACGATCATGAAAGTACCCAATCTGGCCGTCCGCGAACAGATTTACAGTTATCTGGTGGAAGCGATGAAAGAACGCGAGTCGGTTGTTTTCCCTTTTATGGACTTGTCCGACCGGATGCGTCGTATGGCTTATTTCGGGGAATGGGAAGCTGCTTTGGACTTTTTCGCCCGTCAGGTTGATAAGAAAGCGGTTCTTCGTGATGCGATCTATCAGGAGTCGACCATTAAAACACTGATGGTTGCTTATATGGGGTTGACGGATTACTTTATTATCTGGCCTGAGTTTGAAGCGGGCCGTGGTTTCTCCGATCTTTACCTGATGCCCAACCTGGCAAACTATCCGGATATGCAATATTCCTATCTGGTAGAGTTGAAATTCCTGAAACGGGATGATACGACAACCGATGTGGAAGCCTTATTGCAGGAAGCCGAAAACCAATTGCGCCGTTACGCCGCTGACGAGAAGATACTCAGTAGCATCGGTAACACTCGCTTACGCCTGCTAGCCGCTGTTTACCGTGGCTGGCAACCGGAGGCAATGCGCGAATTTGTTTTGTGAGTTGTACTTTTTTGATAAATCTGAAATAACAATATGCCAATAAAACCCCGCCGCATAGAATTACTATCGCCGGCTAAAGATCTGAACTGTGGTATTGAAGCCATTAATCATGGGGCTGATGCCGTGTATATCGGTGCGCCGAAGTTTGGGGCCCGTGCCGCTGCCGGAAATACGTTGGAGGATATTCGTGCTCTTTGTGAATATGCTCATTTATATAATGCCCGTATCTATGTGGCTTTAAATACCATTCTGCGGGAAGAAGAATTGCCGGAAGCGGAGCAACTGATCCGGCAACTCTATCAGGCAGGAGCCGATGCTCTGATTGTACAGGACATGGGGATCACTTGCCTGAATCTGCCACCTATCCCGCTGCATGCCAGCACACAAACGGATAACCGTACGCCTGAAAAGGTGAAGTTCCTGGAGGCAGCCGGTTTTACACAGGTGGTTCTGGCACGTGAATTGTCGTTGAATGAGATTCGCTGCATATCGGAACAGGTTTCTGTCCCGCTGGAGGTTTTCGTACATGGCGCATTATGTGTGAGTTACAGCGGGCAGTGCTATCTGAGTGCGGCTTTGAGCGGGCGGAGCGCTAACAGAGGAGAGTGTGCGCAATATTGCCGGTTGCCTTATTCGATGGTGGATGCGAATGGGACGGAGATCGTTCATAACAAACATTTGTTATCACTCAAGGATATGAACCGTTCCGACCAACTGGAAGCCCTGCTGGATGCGGGTGCTTCTTCTTTTAAAATAGAAGGGCGCTTGAAAGATGTCACTTATGTAAAGAATATAACGGCTTATTACCGGAAGAAACTGGATGCTATATTGACGCGCCGACCCGAATATATCCGTGCCTCAGCAGGAAAAAGTACCTATGAGTTTGAGCCGGTAGCCGAGAAAAGTTTCAACCGGGGATTTACTCCTTTCTTCCTGCATGAACGTACAAAAGATATAACAGCTTTCAATACTCCGAAATCATTGGGTGAACCTGTCGGAACCGTCAAGGAACTGAAAGGCAATTCGTTTACCATCGCTGGAGTGAAGCAACTGAATAATGGGGATGGCTTGGTATTTTTCAATAGTCGCGGTGAGTTGGAAGGGTTTCGTGTCAACAGGGTAGAGGCGAACCGTGTCTTTCCGTTGGATATGCCGGATATAAAGCCTAAGACGCCTTTGTATCGTAACTTTGACCAGGTTTTTGAAAAGCAGTTGGCGAAACCTTCTGCCGAACGTAAGCTGGCTGTAAGGATTGAATTCCTGGATAATCCTTTCGGTTTTACATTGGTTATGGAAGATGAAACGGGAGCACGTGTGATGCTGACCGAGCCGTTCGATAAGGAACTGGCACGCCGTGACCAGGCCGACAATATCCGGACGCAACTTGCCAAGTTGGGGAACACGCCGTTTGAAGCTTCGGAAGTACATATAGGAATGGGGGAAAACTGGTTCGTTCCGTCGTCTCTTCTGGCGGATATGCGTCGCAAGGCTGTAGAGAAGTTGCAGTCAGACCGTATGATCCGTTACCAGCGTGAACTCTCGCGTAAGGTTGAACCTGCGAAAGAGGTTCCTTTTCCGGAACGCCAGTTGACTTATCTGGGGAATGTCTCTAACAGCCGGGCGGAAGCTTTTTATAAGGCGCATGGGGTAGAGACAGTTGCTGAAGCCTTTGAGTTGAAGCCGGAAAAAGACGTTCCGTTGATGTTTACGAAGCATTGCCTGCGGTATAGCATGGGCTGGTGCCCGACGTATCAGAAGGAGAAGTCACCTTATAAGGAACCTTATTATCTTTTATATAAGGATACCCGGCTAAGATTGCAGTTCGATTGTAAGCGGTGTCAGATGCTGGTGTATAAATGATTTTTTGAAATTAACTATCATACTATCACTTTCTGATATAAGATGTTGTAACTATGATTGTTATATTGTGATAGTAGGGGTTTTCAACTATCACTTATCTATCATTCATCTATCATACCCTGCTTAAAAAGTAGTATAGACAGTATGCTGTTTTTAGTGACTATATAGCTAAAGTTCAGCAAGATAATAATAAGAGTTGCTCTACACCCGGGTCTCTACCCCCTCTACACCCGGATGTAGGCATCGTTAAGATGGGGGTGTAAAACAGGATGAGATGGGCATCCCGGCAACAAAAAGTCTGTATTCGGGTGAAATGAAGTAATAGATTTGGGATAAAAAGGTAGTAAGGAAACGAATTATAAGAGACCGTATACAGCAGGGCGGAAAGGATACTTGCATATCTGTCAATAATGAACAAATAAATAAAAACAAGGTGTTATGAAACAACGACTATTTACTCTTTTGCTTCTTCTTTTTTACTTTGGTCTCTTGTGGCGATAAACCGCTGGACCCTTCGAAACCCGTTTATGTGACAGTGAAAACGACTATGGGAGATGTTACTGTCCTGTTGTATGATGACACTCCCTTGCATCGTGATAACTTCATCCGGTTGTGCCGGTCGGGTGAATATGAGGGGATGCTATTTCACCGTATCATTAAAGATTTTGTAGTGCAAGGTGGTGATCCGACCAGCAAAGCTCATGAACCGGGTGTTTTGTATGGAGACGGTGATGGTGGTTATACCGTTCCGGCCGAGATACTTCCCAACCATTTCAATAAACGAGGTGCTCTGATCGATGCCAAGGAAAGTGATGATGTAAATCCCGAACGTGCATCGGCCGGAACCCAGTTTTGTTTCGTGCAGGGAAAGAAACATACTGATGCTGAACTGGATGAGAAAGAGGTACGGATCAACCAGATTCGCCGTAACTGGTTATATTATAAATTCCTGGATCAGTTGAAGAAAGAAGATCCGGCACTGGCTGCCGACTCTTTGGAAACGGAACTGACAAACCGTGCTTTGGTTATGGTGGAGGATACATTGGCCGACCTGGGCCCGTATGTTATTCCCGCCGAACATCGCGAAGTATATAAGACGGTTGGCGGAGTGCCCCATCTGGATAGTTCCGTGACGATCTTCGGAGAAGTGGTGGACGGTTTCGATATCGTAGAGAAAATGTCGCTGGTGAAAACAGACAAGAATGACCGGCCTATCCAGGATGTTATGATTAAATCGACGAAAGTATTTCAAAAGTAAATTCGCTTTTCCAAAACAAGATGGCTACCTGATGTTGTTCTATAGAAAGTAATCAAACAACATACAGTCATGAAGAAAATAGTTATCATAGGCGCGACCGGCTATGTCGGGTCCGCTATTCTGAAAGAAGCATTAGGCAGGGGGCATCAGGTAAAAGCCATCGTCAGAGATCCGTCGAAACTGACTTTAATCCATCCGCATCTGAAAGTAGTGGGAGGGAATGTGACCGATACGGACTTTTTATCCCGCGAACTGGCTAAGTCGGATGCGGTGATCAGTGCTTTCAATCCGGGCTGGTCGAATCCCAATATTTATGAAGAGACACTGGAAGGCTATGGCTCTATCCTTTGTGCCGTTCGCAACTCCGGTGTGCATCGTTTCCTGATGGTTGGCGGAGCAGGCAGTTTGTTGGTGGCTCCCGGTCGTCAGCTGATGGATGAACCGGACGTTCCCAAGAAACTTTTACCGGGAATACGGGGGATGGCAAAGGTTTATACCGATTTGTTGTTGCCGGAAAAGTCGGTGGATTGGGTTTTCCTGAGTCCTGCGGCTAATATGGCACCGGGAGAGCGTACCGGAAAGTTCCGTCTGGGAAAAGATGAACTGATTGTCGATGAAAGTGGGGATAGCAACATCTCCGTAGAAGATTTCGCTGTTGCCATGATTGATGAACTGGAACAGGAAAAACATCATCAGGAGCGATTTACACTCGGGTACTAAGTGTCTTTGACAAAAACAGTTGCAGGTATTCGAATAGTTGTTGCTTTACACTTATTATGCTTATCTTTGTCAGGAAGTAGAGATAAAGATAGATGTAAAAAGAGATAATTATGGCAAAGATTAAAAACATTGTATTTGATTTAGGAGGAGTTTTTATAGACCTGGACCATGATCAGGCAGTTCGTCGCTTTAAAGAGATCGGAGTGGAGGATGCGGAACAGTTGCTGGATCCTTATGAGCAGAAAGGGATCTTTCTGGAAGTGGAAAACGGTACGATCAGTGCTGACGAGTTTTGCCAAAAGCTTCGGGAGCATACGGGGAAAGACCTGACGTATGAAGATATAAAATCCGGTTGGCTGGGATTTATCGTTGATACGCCTCAATATAAGCTCGATTATGTGTTGAAACTTCGCGAGCGCTACAATGTTTATCTGTTGAGCAATACCAATCCCATCATCCAGGAAGGGTGGGCAAGGACAAACGAGTTTACTTCGGCAGGTCGTCCGATCGGTGCCTATTTTGATAAAATGTACACCTCGTATGAAGTTGGCGTAACTAAGCCCGACCGGCGGATCTTTGACTATATGATCAAAGACAGCGGACTGATTCCGGCAGAGACGCTCTTTGTGGATGATGGTAAAAGCAATATTGAAGTAGGACGCACACTGGGCTTCATCACCTACCAACCCCAAAACGGGGAAGATTGGCGTGAAGCTATCGATGCACTGTTGAAATAAACCGGTTGGGGGTATTCAACGGAACCACTTTCCCATAACACTGTAAAGCCTGTCTATTTCTATGGGTTTGGCGATATGTTCGTTCATCCCGGCTTCCAGGCTTAGCCGTACGTCTTCGGCAAAAGCATTGGCCGACATGGCTACGATCGGTAAGTCCTTGATGTCTTGCCGGTTGAGAAGACGGATTTGCCGAGTGGCTTCAAGACCGTCCATGACAGGCATTTGTATATCCATGATTATGAAATCGTAATATCCTTCGGGGGAAGCGGAAACCTTGTTGACTGCTTCCAGTCCGTCGCTGGCTGTTTCAATTTCAGCACCGGTTTCCTGTAGCAACTCATAAGCGATCTCACGGTTCAGGTCGTTGTCTTCCACAACGAGTATCCGTTTGTCCGGAAAAGAGGAGACGATAGATGGTACGACAGTTGCCTGTTCTTCCTCTTTTTTGTTTGTGGCAAACTTTTTCATCAGGTGAAACAGTTTGGACTTCATGATAGGCTTACAGATGAAACCGTTGACTCCTGCTTTCAGGGCTTCGATTTCGTAGCCGGAATAGTCGTAAGCCGAAATGATGATAATAGGAATATCCGGTCCTACGCATTCCCGTATTTTGTAGGTTGTTTCAATGCCATTCATATTGGGCATCATCAAGTCTATGATGATTGCAAAATAATTGTTTCCTTCGTTTACTTTCTGTACCGCATCCTGACCGGAAAGAACCCATTCCGGTTTCATTCCTAATTCTTGCAGGTTTTCATAGGCTATTTCGCAGGATACATCATCATCATCCACAACTAATACCGGCAGGTCTATTAATAGATTGTTGTCGTATTCATCCATGCCTCCCAGTTTGACATGGAATCTCATGGTGAATTTGGAACCTTTTCCATATTCGCTTTCTACCAGGATATCCCCGTTCATCATCTGAGCGATATGACGACTGATTGCCATACCGAGTCCAGTCCCCTGGATATTGCGGATGGCTTTATCGTCCGACCGTTCGAACGGCTCGAATACTTTGCTTAAGAATTCAGGTTTCATTCCTATGCCATTGTCCGTGACGGCTATTTCAAATTGCCCGTAACCGTTATAAACGGAAGGTTTCTCCTCGACTGAAATTTGTATTAGTCCTTTGTCAGGGGTATATTTGATTGCATTTGTCAGCATATTCAACAGTGCCTGTTGTATGCGTTGTACGTCACCGATCAGGCATTCGTGCTTTACTTTGCTGTGTATTACTAACTTTTGCTTTTTTGCTTCAAAGGCCGACTGCACCATGATGAATAAACTTTCCAGCAGTTCGTCGAGTTTGAATGTCTCTTCCGTCAGCATGATCTTACCGCTTTCGAGCTTCGACATATCCAATACTTCGTTTATCAGGTTGAGCAGGAGTTTGGAAGATATGGTTATTTTCTTCAGGCAGTCGGCTATGCGGTTCTGGTCGTTCATATGAAGGCCGGCTATTGCCGTCATGCCCACGATTGCATTTATGGGAGTACGTACGTCATGGCTCATTCGTGACAGGAAGTCTGACTTGGCACGGTTGGCGGCTGTTGCGCTCTGTGGGGCTTCCTGCAACAATAGCTTCTGTTTTCTCTCTTCCTTGATTTCAGTTATATCGGTCCTGGTCATCAACCAGATGTTTTGTTCCCTGTCGAAGTTGCTGAACCGTATTTTCTTTTCACGGTTTTCACCGTTTTCTATCATGGTACCGTATAAAATATACTCTCCATGTTGTCGCAGTATCGGATCGACGTGGGCGATACTCATCTTCTCGGTCATTGTGTCGCAAAACTCCGGCTCCATATATTGCCGGTTGTACTCTGCAACTACCGCTTCATAGTTGCTGCTGGCTACCGGGGGAGGAGTTTCGCTTTCCGTACCGGAAGTGTACATGACATAACTGTTTTTAGAGGCTTCGATATAAATCACATAGTCGTATTCAGCTTTCACGGCTGTTTCAATGATTTGTGATTTCCTGAAATCATTAACATTGTGGCTGGAGAAGACAACCCTGTCGGGTATGCCTTCTTTGTTAGTCAAGATATCTATAAAGGCTTCGTGCCATTCAAAACCGAAATGGTCGTTACAGAAACGCATGTCGAATTTTTTGTGGAAACATCCTTCGGCTATCATTTTACGGAAGGCTTCAAGCGAAACCGTTTCGTCCCATAGAGTATGGTCAGGCAGATAGACATCATTCTTTATCGTGTTATTGAGAATGACGTAATCATGTTTCGTATTTTCCAACTCCGGAATCATGGAGTCTTTTTGTATTTCGACACTTCCATCTTCCAGATAGATAGTCCAGATAGTATCCATGAGATATTGGTAGTTAGCCAATGATTCATTTGATTTAAGCCTCTTATTCATGCAGTTTGTTTATTATCTTGCTTTGTGTTCGGTAATCAGGTCGCAGATTAGTTTGTACTGTACTTTCAGCTGATCAAACAGGTCTTGCATACCTTCAGTATCTCCGGTTCTGAGTTTTTCTGTCATCGGGATCAATATGTCCGATATATTTGTCAGGTCAAGCGTAGCCACCAGTCCTTTTAATGTATGGGCATATCTGAAAGCCAGGGAAATGTTATTCTCATTGAGGCTTCTTTCCATCAGGATGAAGTTTTCATCCATAGGGAATTTGGAAAGTATTCTTTCATAAAACTGTTCATTATCCATGAAACGGTTTAATGCACTGTCCAGGTTAACTCCGTACGCTTGTAACTTCTCTTTATATTCGCTTGTCATGTTTTTTATCACCATTTATATAACAAATCATCTGTCTGTTACGAAAGGAATCCCCAAAAGTAGATAAAAAATATGTATGGAGATGGAAAAAGCGTTATAATTCAATAGGAATGTATGTTTTTTTCTGCTAATTGACGAATCCAGTCCTCCAACGAGTCTGTTTTGATGTCTGATGTTGGTTTTGAAGCTCAGTCAACGTTTCATTGATAAGTACCGGTTACATGCAGGGGGGCAAGAAAAATGCCGGAAGAAATCTCTGGAGAATCTTCCGGCATGCTTATTTAAAAAGACTTTTCTTTTATTGGATACCGCGTTCGCGCAGTTTTTCCTGCCATTTCCAGGCAGAAGCCAAAGTGTCGGACAACGTTTCTTTAGCAGTCCAGCCCAATACTTTGTTGGCACGTTCCGGGTTAGCCCAAACTTTTTCGATATCACCTTCGCGGCGGCCTACGATTTTGTGAGGAACTTTTACACCGGTAGCTTTTTCGAATGTATTGATCAGTTCCAACACTGTTACACCATTACCGGTTCCCAGGTTGAAATATTCAACATTCTCTTCTGTTTTACCACCCAGCATACGGTCCATAGCGATTACGTGTGCTTTTGCCAGGTCGACTACATTGATATAGTCGCGGATACAAGAGCCGTCAGGTGTATCATAGTCGTCACCGAATACGCTCAGTTCCTTGCGGATACCGATTGCAGTCTGTGTCAGATACGGGATCAGGTTCTGGGGAACGCCGTTAGGCAATTCGCCGATTTCTGCACTCGGGTGAGCACCGATCGGGTTGAAGTAACGCAGGATAATGCTCTTGAACGGAGCGTTTGCGTGAATAGTATCGCGGATGATCTCTTCGTTGATCTGTTTGGTGTTGCCATAAGGAGATGTTGCCGGTTTGATCGGGGCATCTTCTGTTACAGGCAGGTTTTCGGGATCAGGCTGTCCGTAAACGGTACAGGAAGAAGAGAATACGATTCCTTCGATATTAAATTCCGGCATCAGTTCCAGCAGGTTTACCAGCGTAACAACATTGTTACGGTAGTACTTCAGTGGCTGCTGAACCGATTCGCCAACAGCTTTGCTTGCTGCGAAAAGGATGATACCATTGATACCCGGATGAGCCTTCAGTGCTTCGCGGGTTCCTTCTTTATCTTTTAAATCCAGTTTGATGAATTCAGGACGGATACCTGTGATCTTTTCAATGCCATCCAACACTTCAATATTGGAGTTTGACAGGTCGTCGATGATAACTACATCATAACCTGCATTCTGCAACTCAACTGTAGTGTGTGAGCCAATATATCCGGTTCCACCTGCTACTAAGATTTTCTTTTTCATGCTAGTCTCTATTTAGATTAATTATACGATTCCGGAGAATCCCATAAACGCCATTGCCAGCAAACCGGCTGTTATCAGCGCAATAGGGGTACCTTTCATACCTTCGGGAACACGTGTCAAAGCCAACTGTTCTCTTATCCCTGCAAAGATAACTAAAGCTAGCGCAAATCCAATAGCTGTTGATATTGCATATACAACAGATTCCAATAAATTATATTCTTTTTGTATTACGAGGATGGCGACACCCAGGATACAGCAGTTGGTGGTAATCAACGGAAGGAACACGCCAAGTGCCTGGTAAAGAGCCGGAGAAACCTTTTTCAGTATGATCTCGACCATCTGAACCAGTGCGGCGATGATCAGGATAAAGCTGATGGTCTGCATAAAGCCCAATCCGAACTTATCCAGGATATATTTCTGCACCAGGAAAGTAACGATGGTTGCGATCGTCAACACGAATGTTACTGCTGCACCCATACCGGCTGCCGTTTCCACCTTCTTCGATACGCCCAGGAACGGACAGATACCCAGGAACTGCGCCAACACTACGTTGTTGACGAATACGGCTGCGATAAATATTAGTATATATTCCATATCTTTCGTTTTTTAATATCAGGCTTTACGCAATTTATTAACAATAGCAATCAGGTAACCCAGCGCGATGAAGGCTCCTGGTGCCAATACAAAGATCAGCGAACCATATTGTTCGGGCATCAGTGTCAGGCCGAACAGTTTACCTGTTCCCAACAGTTCGCGGGTTGCTCCCAGCAAGGTAAGTGCCAGCGTAAAGCCGAGTCCCATACCTAATCCGTCGAATGCGGAAGGGATCACTCCGTTTTTAGCGGCAAATGCTTCCGCACGTCCCAACACAATACAGTTTACAACGATCAACGGGATGAACAATCCCAGGCTGGCGTAAAGAGTCGGAACGAATGCTTCCATACACATCTGCACGACGGTTACGAATGTAGCGATTACGACAATAAAGGCCGGAATACGTACCATGTCGGGGATCAGGTTCTTCAAGGCTGAAATAACCATATTGGAACAGATCAAAACGAACATGGTGGCCAGTCCCATACTCATACCGTTCAGTGCTGAAGATGTTGTTCCCAGAGTTGGACACATACCCAGCAACAAGACAAATGTCGGGTTCTCTTTGATGATACCGTTCATCAATACTTTCATATTACTCATTGTCGTTTCCTCCCTCGTTAGTGTTAGCGGTTGTTGCACCGGTTACTCCGTCAGTTCCGGCGAATGCGCTGTAAGCACGGTTCACCGCATCCAGAAATGCACGGCTGGTGATGGTTGCTGCTGTGATAGCATCCACGTCGCCACCGTCTTTAGTTACTTTTAATGGTCCGGCGGAGAGGCTGCGCCCCAGCACGCTTTGTTTATTCTTGTCCGTACTGAACCATTCCTGCATCTTAGCTCCCAAGCCGGGAGTTTCTGCATGTTGTAATACGGAATAATTCAATAACTTGCCTTCCTTATCGAATCCGACGATTACTTTGATCTCGCCGCTGAATCCTTTCTTTGTATTACTTTCGACAGCTGCACCTACGAACTCTCCGCCTTTGGAAGCCGGATAGATTTTCAGGGAATCGCCGTCGGCCGTAACTGCCATATAAGCATCCTCCGACGGTTTGTTGTCGAATTCAGGTGTTACAGCTTTGATAGCAGCTTCCAGCGCTGCAGCTTTAGAGGCTGCTATCGGGCCGGTGGTGTACATATTTACTCCGGCTAATATCGCTCCCGCAACCAAACAGATGATGGTAAGCGACAAGAGCATATTGGGTAATGTTGATTTTAGTTTTGCCATGCTTATTTCCCTCCAAAATGTTTAGGTTTGATATAACTGTTGATCAGCGGGGTAAATGCATTCATAATAAGAATAGCAAACGACATACCTTCCGGATAAGAACCAAACAGACGGATAACGGTGGTTAGAATACCGATACCGACACCGTAGACCAGCATACCGTTCTTGCTCATGGGCGAAGTCACATAGTCGGTTGCCATAAAGATGGCTCCCAGCATCAGACCTCCCGACAGCAGGTGAACGAACGGACTTGCGTATTGTACCGGATTAACCAGGTGCATAATACCAGTGAATACAAATACGGTCAGCAGGATAGAAACCGGAATCTGCCAGGTAATAATCTTTTTCCATAACATAAAGACAAGTCCCAGCAACAATGCCAGTGCACTTACTTCACCGAGGCTACCACCCATTTTACCTAACAACATATCTACCAGGGTAGGTAACTTGTCGAGTGCTCCTTCATTCATCAGTGATAAAACAGTTGCACCGGTGGTTGCGTCGGTGTAGGCTGTCAGCTGCCCGACTTCCGGCCACATCGTCATCTGTGCCGGGAAAGAGATCAGCAGGAATACACGTCCGACCAATGCCGGGTTAAAGATATTGTTACCCAGTCCGCCAAACGACATCTTGCCGATACCGATTGCCGCCAATGCACCGATCAGGATGATCCATACAGGCAGGTTCGACGGCAGGTTGAATGCCAGCAGTACACCGGTCAGGATAGCCGAACCGTCACATACGGTCGGTTCCTTTTTCATCAGGAACTTCTGGATCAGATATTCAAAGAGGACGCAGGCTACGACCGATGTTGCAGTAACGATCAGCGCACCCAGTCCAAAGTAGTAGAGGGATACCAGGAAAGCCGGAACAAGGGCAATCAGTACACCATACATATTTTTGCTTATGCTATCGCCGCCGTGGATATGGGGCGAAGGAGATACTATTAAATTATTTTCCATATTGCTCTGTTTTTATGACTTTCGTGCCCGTATGATACCCATTACCTTTCCTTTACCCGAACGGATATAATCCAGTAACGGACGGTTGGCCGGGCAGGTATAACTACAAGAACCGCACTCGATACAGTCGGTGATATAATTCTTCTCGGCCAAATCCCATTCTGCAAATTCTGTTGCATTCATCAGCAGGGTAGGGTTGAGGCCCATCGGACAAACGCTGACACATTTGGCACAGCGGATACAGTCGCGCATCGGTTTGCGGACAGACTCTTCTTTCGTCAGGAGCAATACGCCTGAACTACCTTTCGTTACCGGTACTTCCGGAGCAATCAGGGCTTTTCCCATCATCGGGCCACCACCGATTATCTTTCCTGTATTTTCAGGAATGCCACCGGCTGCTTCAATCAGTGCACTGATTGGTGTACCCATACGGACCAGGAAGTTGGAAGGATTGGCTACCGCTTTACCTGTCACGGTAACGACGCGTTCAAACAAAGGTTTGTTTTTCATTACCGCTTCATACACTGCAAAAGCCGTTCCTACATTTTGTACTACAGCTCCGGCGGAAATAGGCAGTGCACCGCTCTTCACCTGACGGCGAATCACAGCGTCGATTAATTGCTTTTCACCTCCTTGCGGATATTGTACTTTCAGCGGCATAATCTCGATACCTTTATAGGCTGTAGCTAGTTTACTCAGATGAGCGATGGCGTCGGGCTTGTTGTTTTCGATACCGATCACAGCTTTTGTTACATTTACAGCTTTCATCAACAGCGTAACGCCGACCAGAATCTGCTCTGCCTTCTCCATCATCAACGAATGGTCGGAAGTCAGATACGGCTCACATTCTACAGCGTTGATAATGATGATCTCGGCTTTGCTTCCGGGAGGTGGCATCAGTTTGACCTGTGTGGGGAATGTCGCACCACCCAGACCGACGATACCGGCTGCAGCGATCTTGTCTACGATTTCTTTGGAAGGAAGCGGACACTCTTTCACGAGCGTTTCGCTGCGGTCGATCGACTCTTCCCATTCGTCACCTTCCACATCAATATAGATAGCGGGACGTTTGTATCCGCTTGCGTCGAGAGCGTTATCTATCTTGTTTACTTTACCGGATACCGACGAGTGGATATTCGCCGATACAAAACCTCCGGCTTTGGCGAGAAGTGTACCTACTTTAACTGTATCACCCTTCTTTACCACAGCCTGGGCAGGAGCCCCGATATGCTGGCTCAGCGGTATAATAACCTGCTTGGGTATAGCCAGTCCGGTGATTTTCTTCCCGGCAGACAATTTATTTTCGGGTGGATGTATACCTCCGATTCGAAATGTCCTTAGCATACTATTAGATTTTTATTTTTGAGTTGTTTCTTCTTTTGTTCTTGTTTCAGGCGCTGTCGCCGGTGCAACTTCGACTTTTGTCGTTGCTTCGGCTTTAGGGGCCGGTGCAGCTTTTGGCGTTACTGGCTTTACTTTGTCGGCGTCCACAGCAGGGGCGGCTTCTTTACGGGGCGGGAAGTTCAATTCGTGAATTGCTCCGGTCGGACATACAGCTACGCATTTACGGCACAGGCGGCATTTGCGGTAGTCGATATAAGCCACGTTGTTTTCGAGCGTGATTGCTTCGAACGGACATTCTTTCACACATTTACCACAACCGATACAAGCGTTCGCACATGCTTTACGGGCAGCAGCTCCTTTGTCTTTGTTTACACAGCTGACGAAGATACGGCGTGATTTCGGTCCCTTTTTGCGCAGTTCGATAATGTTTTTCGGACAAGCTTTGACGCAGGCTCCGCATGAAGTACATTTGTCCTCGTCCACTTCCGGCAGTCCGGTCGTTAGATTGATGTGGATGGCGTCGAAGGTACAGGCACTTTCGCAGTCGCCGTAACCCAAGCAACCGAACGTACAGTTCGTTTCGCCTCCGTACAAAGAGGATGCTATGGCACAGCTTTTTACGCCATCATACTGGTTGGTGCGCGGACGGGCCTGGCAGGTTCCGTTGCAACGGACAACTGCTACCATTGGTTCGGCAGTAGCAGCTTCCATACCGAGGATGGATGCGACCTTACCCATTGTTTCGGCGCCACCGACCGGACAAAGCAGTCCTTCCAGTGAATCGGCCTTTACACAGGCTGCCGCAAAACCGCCGCAACCGGGATAACCGCAACCTCCGCAGTTGGCTCCGGGCAATGCCTCCTGGACCTCTGCGATACGAGGATCTTCGTATACTTCAAACTTCTTGGAGGCAGCGTAGAGGAATACTGCGCCGATGGCTCCAATGGCTCCTAATGAAATAACGGCAATTAAAATCATGATATTTGATCAATTAAGTTTTTTCAAGGTAAATATAAATTTTCTTTTCAGTTTCTCGCGTAAAAAGTATAATATACTGTAGTAGGGAACTAGTAGTAATAGACCGGTTAACCCGCTGGTTGTTTCGTCCCATTGCAAACAGCTTCCTGCTACAATCGCCGCAACTACAACAATCAGAGGAAGTACAAAAGCCAGAAAAACCGCTTGCAGGCCGAGCGAACTCTGGCCGCATAGGGTTACTTTTTCGTTCACATGGAATCTACCGGGGTTATTGTCGTTCACTTCAATGATCTTTTCCTTCTTTTCAGATGCGCTGCACATGCTTTGTGCGTGGCAACCGGAGCAGGCCGATTGTTGAATGATCCTGACAAAGACCGCATTGCCATCGATCTTCTCTATTATTCCGTTGTGACTGATACTTTCACTCATGTTTGTAATCTCGACATTGCAAAATCAGGGGCAAAAGTAAGGATTATTTGGATATTATGTCACGATTAACAAAGTTTATTACAGAAATAATCGTGTTCAGCTTACCATTTGTAATTAAAGCCAAAGCTCAACAACTCGTTAATCTGTAAGTAGCTGTCGAAGTCTTCATGCTTGGAGATACCATCATCATAACGTAAGTTCAGCGAGATGATAGTCGAGAAGAATCGACTTATTGCCATATTCAGACGGTTTTCGAACTCTCCTTGGATACGTTTATAATCTGTCATGTAATAGAAACGCGAATACCAGATGATATTCCTGCTGAACTGGAATGTCATAGTTGCGTTGACGGTAGAACCGAACAGGCTTTGTTTGTAAGGAAACTCTTCTTCTCCGTCTCTCTTCTGGAAATGCCGGCCCAGGTCGATGTCTTTATCTAATGTACGAACGTACGTATAAGATAACGGTGCAAGGTTGGCACTTAACGTTACTTTTTTGTGTTTGGACGACGCGAACGTTTTATCCAGGTCGTATTTCATACCAAGACCGAAGTTAATACTGAAAGGGGAGAGCAGTCCGGCCAGTTTAACGTTCTGGTTTTCGGCATAACTGCTGAAAAGCTGGGTTTTGAAGTCCAGATCCAGTGTGTAGTACCATTTGTTGAATGCCTTATAACCAAAGTTGCTGTAGATACGGAACACGTCATCTCCGACTTTGTAATCGCGCAAAGTATCTTTGGGAGCGGTATACAGGTTGTTCTTTATTTCCAGTGAATTGTCGAACTTTATCTTATCCTTATTATAATTATATGTAAACAGTTCGCGGTTGGTCAGGTTCAGCGTACTTACACCCCCTTTATGCCAGTTTGGAGAGATGTAATTCTGAGCAAACTGTAAAGAACTTTCGAAATGTGACGTCCAGTAACGTCTTTCGGGAATGAATTTTACCGGTGCATCCACGTCACTGAAGTCTGCTTCGCTTTCTACCTTGATCAGGTCCGGTTGATAAGTCGGCTTTCTGATCACTTTGGCAACTACTTTGTCCTGAGGTAGATCCCTCATTGAATAACGGAAATATTCAGGATGATTAGCTTCTATATTTCTTTGTGCTTTCTCGCGGAACTGCTGTCTGAACACCTCTTCTTTAAATATGGTGTCCTGAATAAAAGGTTGCGGGATATCGATTTTATTTTTCCATGCATCTTCATCGTAGAAGGAAAGATCTTTCGGAAGGAGTTTCCCTTTGAATATGAGCGGTAAAAACAATGGGTCTGCTATAACTGTATCCTGGAATGTCATATTCGCGTCGAATATAGTGGAAGCATCGCGCACCAGACGTGCCCAGTACATGGCTTCGTCCGACAATTCCACTTCGTCTTTTTTCAGGAAGCGAAGCAGATTTTCATTCGGTGTGACCGGTGCAGAATATGACTGGTTTTGTTTCTCGAATTGTGCCCGCAGGCTTATGATATTATCCAGGTCCGGATCTTCGATTTCAATCATAGGGATAGTATCAGCCGCATTGCTCTGTACTGTATCTTTAAGATTGGTTCCGGTAATAGTTGTCACTTCCTGTGCATTTGCCAGGTTTGCCAATAATGAAAGTATAGAAAATAGAATGAAGTATCTCTTGATAACCATAATTCCTTTTTATTTACAATCTATAAGTATCTACGGTGCGAAATTAGATAAAAAGTATGAAATCTACTAATCTTTCACATCATATAACAATCTGAACTAATAGGGAAACCGGAACGCGGATGAATGTGTTTTGAAAAAATATCCGAGACACTTGCTGTCTGAATGAAAATGACTAACTTTGCAGTTTTGAAATGCGAGTGAGCAATTAAAGACAATTAAAATATTACTATCGTGGCAGATACAAAGTACATCTTCGTTACGGGCGGCGTAGTCTCTTCTTTAGGAAAGGGAATTATTGCTGCATCATTGGGTAAACTCCTTCAGGCGAGAGGCTACAAGGTTACTATCCAAAAGTTTGACCCCTACATTAATATCGATCCGGGTACATTGAACCCTTATGAGCACGGTGAATGTTATGTAACCGTAGACGGACATGAAGCGGACCTGGACCTGGGACATTATGAACGTTTCCTGAATGTTCCGACTACACGCTCGAACAATATTACGACAGGTCGTATTTATCAGAGTGTGATAAATAAGGAACGCAAGGGCGATTATCTGGGCAAGACTGTGCAGGTTGTTCCTCATATCACCGACGAGATCAAGAGAAATGTGAAGCTGCTGGGATCGAAGTACAAGTTTGACTTTGTGATCACGGAAATCGGTGGAACAGTAGGCGATATCGAATCGCTGCCTTTCATCGAAAGCGTTCGCCAGCTGAAATGGGAATTAGGTAAGAATTGTATATGTGTACATCTTACTTATGTACCTTATATCGCAGCTGCGAAAGAATTTAAAACGAAACCTACACAGCATTCTGTAAAACAGTTGCAGGAACTGGGTATCCAGCCGGATGTACTGGTCTTGAGAACCGAACATTTGCTGAGTAATGATATTACCCGCAAGGTTGCTTTGTTCTGTAACGTAGACGCCGACGCTGTAGTGCAGTCGGTCGACGTTCCTACTATTTACGAAGTTCCGTTGGTATTGCAGCGTCAGAACATGGATGTAACTATCCTGAAAAAGATGGGATTGGAAGTAGGACCGACTCCGGAAATGAAACCTTGGAAAGAGTTCCTGAAGAAAAAGACAGATGCTACCGAAACAGTTAAGATCGGTCTGGTTGGTAAATATGTGGAATTACAGGATGCTTATAAGTCAATCGACGAATCATTGTTGCAAGCAGCTATCTACAACGACCGCAAACTGGATCTTCATTTGTTCCATTCGGAAAAACTGACTGAAGCCAATGCGGCTGAACAGTTGAAGGACATGGATGGTATCCTGATTGCTCCGGGATTCGGACAGCGCGGTATCGAAGGAAAGTTCGCAGCCTTGAAATATGCCCGCGAAAACGATGTGCCTTGCCTTGGTATCTGTCTGGGTATGCAATGTATGGTGATTGAATTTGCCCGCGACGTTTTGGGTATGACGGATGCCAATTCGACCGAGATGGAGCCGAATACGCCGTTTAAGGTGATCGACTTGATGGAAGAACAGAAGAACATTACCAATATGGGAGGTTCTATGCGTCTGGGAGCTTACGACTGTATCTTGAAGAAAGGTTCCAAAGCCTATGAGGCTTATGGAAAAGAACACATCCAGGAACGTCACCGCCACCGTTTCGAATTCAACAGCCAGTATCGCGAACAGTTTGAAGAAGCCGGCATGAAATGTGCAGGCGAGAACCCGGAAACCGGTCTGGTGGAAGTGGTAGAAATTCCTGCGTTGAAATGGTTCGTTGGTGTTCAGTTCCATCCGGAATACAACAGTACGGTAGTTAATCCGAACCCACTTTTCGTGAGCTTTGTGAAAGCCGCTATTGATAATAAATAACAACGTTATAGATGGATAAAAACACATTAATTGGTTTTCTGCTTATTGGTATTGTTTTATTTGCATTCAGCTGGTTTAACAAACCGACGCCTGAGCAGTTGGAAGCCCAGCGCCGTTATCAGGACTCGATCGCTCAGATCGAACTGACTAAACAGGCGGAGTTGCAACGCGAAGACAGCAAAAGCACTGCCGATAATTCTTTTGATAGCTTGCCGGATTCTGCGAGAGATGCCCGGCTGAAGAGCAGTTTCGGTGTATTCGCTGAAGCAATGACAGGAACAGACGATGTAACTGTATTGGCGAATGACCTGATCGAACTGCATATCAGTAATAAAGGAGGACGTATTTCATATGCCCGCCTGAAGGATTATACAACCTATGATGATAAGCCGGTCATCTTGTTTGAAGGAAAAGAGGCTTCGCTTGACTTTACCCTGGTAACAGCAACCAACCGCGTATTGAACACGGCCGACCTGTATTTCACTCCGGTGAAAACACAGGACCCGAACCAGTTGGTGATGCGGTTAAATACAGGTGAAGGCAGTTCGCTGGACTTTATCTATACAGTCAAGCCGGACGATTATATGGTTCAGTTCGATATAAAGGGAACGGGTCTGAACGGTGTCCTGGCTCCGAGTACGACTGCTTTGGATATGGTATGGCGTCAGAAAATCCGCCAGCAGGAACAGGGTATCAAATATGAAAACAGATATACTGCTTTATATTATAAGTTCCTGTCCGATGATGTGGAGCAATTGAGCGAAAGCAAGAGTGAAGACAAGAAGGTGTCGGGCCGTCTGAAATGGATTGCTTATAAAGATAAATTCTTCTCGACGGTGATGATTGCCGATGAAGGTTTTGAAAGCGCCACTTTCGATTCAAAGATGGTTGAGGCAGACGGTATCGTTAAAGAGTTTAAGACTACAACAGCCGTTCCTTTCGACCTGAGAGGCAATGAGGCAACGACTTTCCGTTATTTCTTCGGGCCGAACAGCTATCCGTTGCTAAAATCGTATGACAAAGGGATTGCTTCGGACCAGCAGTTGGATCTGGAACGCTTGGTTCCGTTGGGTGCCAGTGTCTTCCGTTGGGTGAACCAGTATTTCGTCATTCCGATGTTTGACTTCCTGGGTAAATATATCAAGAGTTACGGTCTGATCATCCTGTTGATGACGATTATCGTGAAATTGATTTTATTCCCGTTGACATATAAATCATATATGTCGTCTGCGAAGATGCGTGTGCTTCGTCCGCAGGTGGAAGAGCTTAATGCCAAGTATCCGGGACAGGAGAAAGCGGTGGAACGCCAGCGTGCAACTATGGAACTGTATAGCCGAGCTGGGGCAAGCCCGATGGCGGGTTGTATCCCGATGCTGTTGCAGATGCCGATTTTGATCGCCCTGTTCATGTTCTTCCCGTCGGCAATCGAACTGCGTCACCAGAGTTTCCTTTGGGCGCACGACTTATCAACATACGATGCTATTTTCAGTTGGAACAAATATATTCCTATTATTACTCCGTATTTTGGTAACCACATCAGTTTGTTCTGTCTGCTGATGACAATCACCAACGTTATCTATACCAAGTATAATATGGAAATGACCAATACCGGACAGCAACAGATGCCGGGTATGAAGGCGATGATGTATATGATGCCGCTGATGTTCCTGGTATTCTTTAACCAGTATGCGTCGGGTCTGACTTACTATTACTTCATTTCTACGCTGATCACGATTGTTCAGACATTGGTGTTCCGTTATACGATTAATGAAGATAAGCTGCTGGCCAAGCTGGAAGCCAACAAGAAGAAGCCTCAGAAGAAATCAGGTTTCATGAAACGTCTGGAAGAAGCGCAGCGTATGCAGCAGGACCAGTTGAAGAAACAACAGGATCAGAAAAAGAAAAGATAACAGCTTTTTCTGCAAGATAAATAAAAGAGAGGCGTGCCGGTCTGGAAAAGACTTAGGTACGCCTCTCTTTGTGTCCGGATTATGCAATAAGTTGTATATTTTGTACAATCGCTTGAATTTGAAGAAATGTGTCGTGCATTGTATTAAAATGTTTATATATTTGCACTATTATATATGAGTCAACTATTGATGATTATGCTTACGTTGACGACTTATCCTGTCGGAATAGCAAGTGCCGGCTTTTACGTTTTGAATTTAATAGGTATAAAAATAGTTCACTGATGGATAAGAAAGAAAAGCTTTTGCAAAAGAGGGTAGCTGGACTCTTTGCATTACTATGCGTTATCTTTTTCCAGTTTTTTGATTCGGATCATTTGTTCCTGAAGGAAGAGGTGGTAAGTGTTGCGAGTTTGCCGGAAGTGTTGGTCGGCTATTGGGGGAAACCTGCATGGCTGGCTTGTTCAATGGCGAAAGTACTTACGTCTTTGTTTGTTCCTGTCGGTGGCGGGGCGGTTTTGATTACAGCCGTGTTGATGCTGGAATGGTGGGCTTCTTTATTTATTCTGCGGAAATTCAATGTAGGGAATATGGCTCCTTTGTATGCTCTGTTTCCGGTTATTATGGAGTGGGGAACTTATTGTAGTCCTTATTATCATTTGAATTCTATTCTTTCTTTAGTTATTGTTTTGTATATATTTTGTGGTTATATACAGATAAAGGAAAAATGGCTCTCCTGGATGACGGGATTTGTTTTGTTGTTTGTGGTTTATTGTATGGTGGGGAGCCGGTTGTTTATTTTTGTAATCCTTGTATTGTTGTACGAGGCGGAAATAGGAGAGAAGCATTGGGTGTACTGGGCTTTGCTATTGATAACGGGTACTGTGCTGCCTGAATTCCTGAAAGAACTGTATTCACTTTCAGAAGAACAGGCATATCAATATCCACAAGCATGGCTTCCGGCATTTTTCCCGGCTATCATGCTGGCTTGTGTGTTGGTGGCTACGCAGTTTAAGAAAGTCCGGTATATGCAGATCAGTGTATGGTCTGTATCTGTCACTTCCGGACTTTTACTGGTATTGCTGGCGCTTACTGCGTTCTGCCATGCTGTCGGCTAAGAAAAGCAAGTGCTTTCTTCATGTCTTCAGGCGTGTCGATGCCGATTGTCTCCTGTTGGGTGATACCTACTTTTATCTTATAGCCGTTTTCGAGCCATCTGAGTTGTTCCAGGCTTTCGGCAAGCTCCAGCGACGATTGGGGCAGGTGGGTGATTTCTTTCAGCGTATCGGCCCGGTAAGCATACAAACCGATATGTTTGTAATATGTATGGTTGGGTAACCACTCCTGGTAATTTTTGCCGCGCATATAAGGAATGATGGAACGGCTGAAATACATTGCTTCGTTATTCTTGTTGATAACTACTTTCGGTGAGTTCGCATTGAACAATGTCGTTTCGAAGTCATCGTCCGGACGGAATGGTTTCACCAGTGTGGCAATCTGTGTGCCGGCATCGATAAAACATGCTTTTAGCGTCTCGATCTGTTCCGGATGGATGAAAGGTTCGTCTCCCTGGATATTGACAATGACATCGTATCCTTGTCCTACCTTGGTGTAGGCTTCGTAAACACGGTCGGTACCACTCCGGTGCTGGTCGGAAGTCATAACGACATTTCCGCCGAAGGCTTTCACGGCTGCTTCGATACGGCTGTCGTCGGTAGCTACACATACGGCATCCAGTACATCCTTCACTTGTTCATACACACGCTGTATCATGGGTTTGCCGGCCATGTCGGCCAGAGGTTTCCCCGGGAAGCGGGTGGAGGCATATCTTGCCGGTATTATTCCTATAAACTTCATACTCCGGTTGTTTTTATTCGTTAGTTAATTATTTTACTGTTTTACCTTCGCTGAGACGAAGCACTTTCTCATGTTCGCCGACGATCCATACAATGTCTCCCTGCTCGAATACGGTTGTGGGAGGCGGGTTTTTGATTGAACGGGCATCCCGTTCGATACCGATCACCAGGCAGCCGGAGTTATCGCGTATTCCGGATTCAAGGATAGTCCGGCCGATAAGTCCGGAGCCTTCACTGATAAAGAATTGTTCCATATTCACCTCTTTAGTCTCCTGGAGGTTATTCAGCGATTCTTTATAACGCTCCTCTATATATTGGCGGAAATGGGCCAGGTCGTCATCCGCACCGACTACGACCAGCTTATCAAACGGATAAAGCCGTTCGTTTCCTCCCGGTATGTTGATACGCTTGCTTCCCCGGATAATAGTGACGATGTTCACATTGCATTTCTGCCTGAAATTAAGTTCTTTGAGTGTCTTACCCATACTGGGGGAGTTTTGCTTCACTTCAAAGTCTGCCAGGTGAAGGTCGCGTTCCAGCAGGTGGCTGGCGAACCGTTGGTTGATGGGGGCGTTCCGTTCGTTTTCCATCTCACGTGCTGTCAGGTTTGTGAAGAAATGGCGTTCCATCAGGATCGACTGCTTCTTCAACCGTTTAGAGAAGATAACCAGGGCTATGACGGTGGCTGCGATGGCGAGTCCTATTCCGACAGCAGTGTTCAGCAGGCGTGCGATCGGCAGCATGACGAGTCCTATACATAATATAATACGGAGCACAATCAGGGAAACCAGCGGTCCACGGTTATATTTGTTATCGTGCCACAACTGTTGGTATTCTACGGAATGGTTCTTTTTCATCATGATGGCACGCAGCATCGGTGAGATCAGGAGAAGGATCAGAACCAGGGATATGATTTGTCCTTGTAGTCCCGGTAGCTGGTCGATAATGAACGGAGCGACGAATTGCAACCAGATAAAGATCAGTACCAGCGTGACAGCCGTATAGGTGCCTACGATACGTACCAGCGCTTTCAGCAGTTTGTCCCAGGCACTTTTCTGCCGGATCGTGTTGGAGCCAGAAGAATAACGTTCCAGAAAACTCATCCAGCTTGCCGGGATGACTCGTTCAGCTATTTTATAAGCCGGTTCGGCCATACGTATCATATAGGGCGTAAAAAAGGTTGTTATGACAGATACGGCCACAACGATCGGGTAAAGGAAATTATCCGTTACTTTGAGCGTCAGTCCCAAAGAGGCGATGATAAAGGCGAACTCACCGATCTGTGCCAGCGAGAAACCGGACTGGATGGCGACTTTGACAGTCTGTCCTGATAATAGTACGCCGAAGGTGGCAAAAAGTATCTGTCCGACCATGACGACCAGTGTCAGTATCAGGATCGGTATTTTGTATTCCCAAAGTAATACCGGGTCGATCAGCATGCCGACGGAAACGAAGAAAATGGCTCCGAACAAGTCTTTTACCGGTTTTACGATATGTTCTATATGTTCCGCATCGATTGTCTCAGCAAGGATAGACCCCATCACGAAAGCGCCAAGTGCAGAAGAAAATCCGGCTTTAGTCGCGATCATGACCATCCCCAGGCATAGGCCGATACTGACGATCAGCAGGGTTTCGTCATTGAGGAAAGTCCGTGCTCTTTTCAGGAAAGAAGGAATAAGGTAAATACCGACTACAAAACAGAAGAGCAGGAATACCCCCAGTTTTATCACGCTGTCGAGTAACTCCATCCCTTCGACATGTTTACTGACGGCAAGTGTGGAAAGCAAAACCATCAGCAGGACGGCAAATAAGTCTTCCACCACCAATATCCCGAACACCACTCCGGCAAACCGTTGGTTGCGCAGTCCCATATCGTCGAAAGCCTTGAATATGATTGTCGTGGACGACATGGAAAGCATTCCGCCCAGGAAAAGACTGTTCATGTGCCCCCAGCCGAGCGACAATCCGGTGATATAGCCGAACGTCATCATCCCGATAACGACAGTGACCGCTCCGATAACGGCGGTACCTCCGACTTTCATCAGTTTCTTAAAACTGAAATCCAGTCCCAGGGCAAAAAGCAGGAACACGACACCGATGTCGGCCCAGATACGGATACTTTCTACGTCTGTAACGGTAGGGATTTCTTTAATGGCTGGTCCTGCCAGAATTCCGGCAACAATATAGCCTAGTACGACCGGTTGCTTTAATTTCTTGAAAAGCAAAGTAACAAGCCCCGCAGAAATCAGTATTACTGCCAGGTCTGAAATTAATGAAGGGATCTGTGACATGCTTTCACTCTTTTTCGGTTGGCAAAGTTATACATTTATTTTAATTTTGCAGGTCAAATAATGAGCCAAAATGAAGAAGAAACATCCGATAGAAGCATTGATTGAACAGGGCGAGCATCAACAACTCGATTTTAAGTTCGAAGTGAGCGACAGTAAGAAGATTGCCCGCACCTTGTCTGCTTTTGCCAATACCGATGGCGGTCGGTTGCTGATTGGGGTGAAAGACAACGGGAATATCTCCGGTGTCCGTAGTGAGGAAGAGTATTATATGATTGAGGCTGCATCTAAAATGTACACTCAGCCGGAAGTCCCTTTCGAGGCTACCCGCTGGGAAATAAACGGGAAAACCGTTTTGGAAATCTATATAGCGCCCAGTGCGGACAAACCTCACCTGGCGCCTGATAAAGAGGATAAGTATAAAGCCTATATCCGCGTAGCCGACGAGAATATCCTGGCAAATGAGATTCTGGTTCTTTCGTGGGAGAAGAAGCGCCGGAAAGACGGGACACTGGTGAAGATCAGTAAGCCGGTAGAGCGGCTGTTCTCTTACCTGGAGCAATATCCTTATATCAATGCGGGTCAGCTTTGCCGTATTGGCCATGTAAATTATTACACGGCCAAAAATATTCTGAGCGATTTGCTGGCGATCGATGCCCTGGAATATGTGGTCGTTGATAAACGTATTTTTTATCAACGGGTGCCCGGCAACGATAAGCTGGCGTTATAGGCCGGAGGTTTCCACATATACCTGTGCATTCTCAAAACGGACCACTTTCACTTTTGTCCCTTTTTCAATGAAGCCGGAATCCGATACACCATCGTAGAGTTCGTTGTCGATCATTACTTTACCCGAAGGACGAAGTACGGTGAAGGCTGTTCCTTCCTTCCCGATCAGCGGAGTCAATGAAGGGGAGGAGTGGGCGTCTTCAAGGTCTTTGTGGAGCGCTACTTTCCGGAACATACCTTTTGTCCCGATTTTGTTGGATAACCAGATCATCAGTACAAAGCCCAGCCCCAGTCCGATCAGGACGGTCAATGCCGCTTCTCCGATTTCTTTGGAAGAAACTGCTTCGAAGTTGAAATCCGTATTATTCAGCAGGCTGAGTGTCAATCCGGTAACCAGAAAGATGATGCCGCTGATGCCCGCTATACCGAATCCCGGGATGATAAATATCTCCGCTGCAATTAACAGTAATCCGATGATAAAGACCAGTATTTCCCAGTTCTGTGCCAGTCCGTCCATATATAAAGGTGCGAAATAAAGAATCGCGGCGACGATGGCTGCTGCCGACGGGAAGCCGAGCCCCGGCGTCTGCATTTCGAAATAGATACCTCCTATAATAATAATGATAAGAAGCGATTGCAACATCGGATTCATCAGGAAACCTTTCAGGTCGTCATACCAGGACGGTTCGTATGTCTTCAGTTCATAATCGTTGTATCCCAGATACTTTGTGATCACTTCACCGGGTGTTTCCGCAATGCCGTCGCAATATCCCCATTCCAGCGCCTCGTCGGCAGTGAAGGTGAGCACTTTGCCCGAGTCGATCAGGTTCGGAACAATGACACGTTCGTCTACCATGGCTTCGGCTATCAGCGGATCCCTTTTCCATCTGTATGTAGTATCTGTCCCTTGGATGATCGTATCTTTTCCGTGTGCTTCGGCTGTCGATCGAATCATCGAACGCATGTATGATTGATATTTATCAGGTAAAGCGGCTCCGGTTTGGTTAACGACAGTCGCGGCACCGATGTTGGCGCCTTTCCTCATAAAGATTTTTTTACACGCAATCGATATCAGCGCTCCGGCCGAAGCGGCATTGTTATCGATAAAAACGTAGACGGGAACAGGGTTGTACAAGATTGCGGTACGCATTGAATCCGCTGCTTCGAGCAATCCTCCATAGGTGTTCATATGAAGAAGAACGGCATCGGCTCCCAATGATTTCGCTTCTTCCAATCCGTTACGAAGGTATAAGCGGGTAGTATTATCAATCTCTTTCTTTATGTCGATTTGATAGACTAGTTTTTGTTCTTTAGCTGTTGATTTAAAGGTTGTTATCGCTATAAATAACAGTGATAATAAGAATCCTGAATTTTTCATCATTTTGTCTAATTAGCTATACTTTTTATACTTAATTGAAAATTGTAACATACAACTTGTAAATTTTGAAATTCTTCAAGTTGTAAACTTGTAAAAGCTGTTCATTTTCAGCTGAATTTGTTATAAATATATTAAGTTACGATTTTTAATATTAATATTTCTCAAAGCGCCATCCAGTATCAATAATATTTCCTACATTTGTATTGTCTCTCAATAGTGAGGGGCTATACTTAACCGGTATTAACCTTTTATAAATAGTAAGTAATATGAATGCGTTGCAATTTCAGAAAAAATTATTGAGCATGCAAGAAAACATGATGAATTTTGCACTGATGCTCACCGCAAATCGGGATGACGCCCAGGATTTGATGCAAGACACAACGCTGAAGGTTTTAGACAATCAGGAAAAGTTTGTTGACAATATTAATTTTAAAGGCTGGGTCTTGACCGTAATGCGTAATATCTTTATAAACAATTATCATAAAATTGTTCGTACGCAAACCGTTGTTGATCAGGGTGTTGATTTGTATAATTTGGACGTCGTGAATGATTCGGGATTTGATTCTCCGGACGGAGCTTATCAGATTCAGGAAATCACAAAAGCCATTAATGGATTGAATGATGAATTGAAAGTTCCTTTTTCCATGTTTTTAAGTGGCTATAAATATAATGAGATCGCTGAAAAATTGAATGTACCACTGGGAACGGTAAAGAGCCGTATCTTCTTTGCCCGCCAGGAGTTGCAGAAAGTTTTGAAGGATTTTCGCCTGAGTTAGTGGTTAATATTCTAATAAACAAGTTAATAAAAAGAAGAGGCTTCCGGTTGGAGGCCTCTTCTTTTTTAATATATAGATGATAAAAATGACATATTAATGAATAAATCCGTACTTTTGCCGCAAAATACTAAAACACAATGAGAAGTTTTGCAAGCGATAACAATTCGGGCGTCCATCCATTAGTAATGGAGGCTGTGATAAAAGCAAATGAGGATCACGCAATCGGATATGGCGACGACCCCTGGACAAGTGCCGCAGTGGCAAAGATTAAAAGTATATTTGGTGAAGAGGCCTCTCCGTTCTTTGTTTTTAACGGTACCGGTGCAAATTCGGTGGCTTTACAGGCTGTGACGCGTCCTTTCAACAGTATTTTGTGTGCTGAAACGGCACATATTAATGTAGACGAATGCGGAGCTCCGGCCCGGATGACCGGCTGTGCGGTTGTTACTATTCCGACAACCGACGGCAAACTTACTCCCGAATTAATAAAACCGCGTTTGCATAACTTCGGCGTTTGCCATCATTCCCAGCCGAAAGCTGTTTATATCTCCCAGGTTTCTGAACTGGGAACGGTCTATACGGTAGAAGAAGTAAAAGCCATTGCCGATTTGTTGCATGCTCACAATATGTATCTGCACATGGACGGTGCCCGTCTGGCAAATGCCTGTGCATATCTGAATTGTTCCATGAAACAGGTGACGGTAGATGCCGGCGTGGATATCCTGAGCTTCGGTGGAACCAAAAACGGAATGATGATGGGGGAGGCTGTCGTTTCCTTCCGTCCTGAGATCACGGAGAATTTGCAGTATTACCGGAAGCAATCGGCTCAGTTGGCCTCCAAGTTGCGTTATCTGTCTGCACAGTTTATTCCTTATCTTGAAAACAACCTCTGGCTTGAAAATGCGATGAAAGCCAATATCAGTGCAGCTAAACTGGCTGAGGCACTCAAACAATATCCGCAGATACAGTTTACGCAAAAGGTTGAAACCAATCAGATATTTTTCACCATCCCGGCAGAACCGCTGAAGAAATTGCAGGACCGTTATTTTTTCTATATGTGGAACGAAGATAATAACGAGGCCCGCCTGGTTACTTCGTGGGATACGACCGGTGAAGATATTGCACAGTTCGAACAGGACTTGAAAGAAATAATGGGAGAATAATTTCGGGATATTTAGAACATTTTCGTTTTTTCTACCATCCCTTTAGAGAAAAGAGGTAGGTGTAAATGAATTTAGAGGTACGTCTAAATCGATTTACACCTACCTCTAAATGAAATTAGACCTACCTCTAAAGGGAAAATCATTCCTTTTTCTTACTTTTGTCCTCTGTTAATCACTAAATAATAAACAGATGAGACACGGGAGTAGGTTCATGGCGATACTTTTTATGTTACTGCCATTATGTAATCTTTATTCACAGGAGAAAGGGACAAGGGAGGATAACACCTTGCGTATCATGAGTTATAATATCCGTAACGGTAGAGGATTGGATAATGTCTCCAATATTCAACGTACGGCTGATGTAATCAATAAGGTGCGTCCGAATGTTGTCGCTGTTCAGGAAGTGGACAGTGTAACGGGGAGAAGCGGCCAGACCGACATCTTGCGTGTATTGGCTGATAAGACGCTTATGTTTCCCGTTTATGCTCCCGCAATAAATTATGACGGCGGTAAATACGGCATTGGGATGCTGAGTAAAGAGAAACCGCTTAGTTACCGTTATTTGGCTCTTCCGGGAAGAGAGGAAGAACGTGCTTTGCTGATTGTTGAATTTGAGAAATATATTTATTGCTGTACCCACCTGTCACTGACAGGGGAAGATCGTCTGGCCTCCTTGGATATCATCCGTAAGGAAGCGGCAAAAGCCAATAAGCCTTTATTCATTGCCGGCGATTTCAATGCTCATCCTGATTCGGAAGTCATACAGGAGGTTCAAAAGGATTTCGTTATCCTGACAAACACCAAGCAACCGACTTTCCCGGCCGACGAACCTACGGAAACAATCGATTATATCGCTGCTTATGCCAAGGACACAACGGCATTTACCCGCCTTTCTACTTATGTTGTGAATGAGCCGGTTGCCTCCGATCATCGTCCGATTGTAGCGGAGATTGCTTTTATGCAGCCTGCCGCGCAGATATTCCGTACGGAACCTTATTTGCAGAACCCGATAGGAAACGGTATCACGGTTATGTGGCAGACAACAGTGCCTGCTTATAGTTGGGTAGAATACGGAACCGATAAGAACCAGTTGAAAAAAGCACGTACGATCGTGGACGGACAAGTTATTTGCAATGGCTTGCAAAATAAAGTAAGACTGAACGATCTGGAACCAGGCAAGACATATTATTATCGTGTTTGCTCACAGGAAATCATGCTTTATCAGGCCTATAAGAAAGTATTCGGTGAAACGGCTGTTTCCGATTTCCATTCATTCACCTTACCGGCTTCTTCCGATGCTGATTTTACAACTATTATCTTCAACGACCTGCACAAACATTCTGAGACATTACAAGCCCTATATAAACAAGTGAAGGATGTAGATTATGATTTCGTGATCTTTAATGGTGACTGCATCGATGATCCGAAAGATCATGACGAAGCGACTCATTTCCTTTCGGAGCTGAACGAGACTGTCGGTGCTGCTGATGTTCCTGTTTTTTATCTGCGTGGTAACCACGAGATTAGAAATGCTTATTCAATCGGGCTGCGCAGCTTGTTCGATTATGTAGGTGATAAAACATATGGAGCATTCAACTGGGGTGATACCCGTATCGTTATGCTCGACTGTGGCGAAGACAAACCGGATGACCACTGGGTATATTATGGCTTGAATGATTTTTCGGCTTTGCGCGAAGCACAGGTCGGTTTCCTGAAAGAAGAACTGGCCTCGAAACCTTTCAAACAGGCGGCAAAACGTGTCTTGATTCATCATGTACCTATTTATGGTAAAGATGTGGATCGTTATAATCCGTGTTTGGAGTTATGGGGAGGTCTGCTGGCAAAAGCACCGTTTAATATTTGTATCAATGCACATACCCATCGCCATGCCTATTATCCGAAAGGTACTGCCAACGGCAATAACTTCCCCGTTATGGTGGGAGGAGGATACCGGATGGACGGTGCCACAGTGATGGTCCTTCAGAAGAAAGGAAAGGAAATGACATTGCGTGTATTGAATGCCAAAGGCGAAACCTTGCAGGATTTGAAACTGTAATAGAATATATCAATATATAAAGTAAAGATGAAGATTAACACAGAGGAGTTAGAAGAGACTATTATCCCGGTAAAAGAAACAGATTTGATTTATGGCATCGATGACCGTCCACCTTTAAAGGAAACGTTATTTGCCGCTTTGCAGCATTTATTAGCCATTTTTGTCGCAATCATTACTCCGCCTTTGATTATTGCGGGGGCATTGAAACTGGATCTCGAAACAACCGGTTTTTTGGTGTCGATGGCTCTTTTTGCTTCCGGTGTGTCGACCTTCATACAATGTAAGCGGATCGGTCCGGTAGGGGCAGGGTTGCTCTGTATACAGGGGACGAGTTTTTCTTTTATCGGACCGATCATCTCTGCCGGCCTGGCTGGCGGATTGCCGCTTATCTTTGGTGTTTGTATGGCTGCCGCTCCGGTCGAGATGATTATCAGCCGTACATTTAAGTATATGCGTTCCATCATTACACCGTTGGTTTCCGGTATCGTTGTCTTGTTGATTGGTTTGAGCTTGATTAAAGTGGGGGTTGTCTCCTGCGGAGGTGGCTTTGCAGCGATGGATAACGGAACGTTCGGTAGTTTGGAGAATCTGGGAGTGGCGGCGACGGTGTTGTTGAGCGTCCTGTTCTTCAACCGTTGTAAGAATAAATACTTGCGGATGAGTTCGATTGTTCTTGGGCTGTGTATCGGTTACGGACTTTCTTTTGCTTTGGGAATGGTGGACATGAGCGCTGCCGCTTCACAAAATCTGAGCGGATTCAATATTCCGGTGCCTTTTAAGTATGGGTTGGATTTTAATATATCTTCCTTTATTGCCATTGGGCTGGTCTACCTGATTACTGCGATCGAGGCGACCGGCGATGTCACTGCCAATTCCCTGATTTCCGGTAAATCGATTGAAGGAGAGGGGTATCTGAAGCGTGTATCCGGCGGTGTGTTGGCTGACGGCGTGAATTCTTTCGTCGCAGGTGTCTTTAATTCGTTTCCAAACTCTATCTTTGCACAAAATAACGGGATTATCCAGTTGACAGGTGTTGCCAGCCGGTATGTAGGCTATTATATTGCCGGAATGTTGATCCTGTTGGGGTTATTTCCGGTTGTCGGGGTTATTTTTTCTTTGATGCCCGATCCGGTCCTTGGGGGAGCGACTTTATTGATGTTCGGTACGGTGGCTGCGGCCGGTATCCGTATTATTGCCGCACAGGAAATCAATCGGAAGGCTACACTGGTGCTGGCAGTCAGTTTGTCGTTGGGGCTCGGTGTCGAGTTGATGCCCGATATTCTGAAAACGGCTCCCGAAGCGATTAAAGGTATCTTTTCCTCAGGTATAACAACCGGCGGATTGACGGCTATCATAGCAAATGTTTTGATAAGAGTAAAGGAAGATCAAGTAGATAAAACAGAATAAAAACACATGGAATTACTTAAACAGCGTATTCTGCAAGATGGCAGATGTTATCCGGGAGGTATCCTGAAAGTCGATAGTTTTATTAACCATCAGATGGACCCGATGCTTCTGTATAAGGTTGCCGAAGAATTTATCAATCGTTTTAAAGGCGAACATATTAATAAGATTGTAACGATCGAAGCCAGCGGTATTGCTCCGGCTATTATGGTGGGATATATTTTGCAGTTACCGGTCGTATTTGTAAAGAAGAAGCAACCGAAGACGATGGAGAACATGCTGAGTACGGTAGTCCATTCTTTTACGAAAGACCGTGATTATACGGTTTGTATCAGTAATAACTTCCTGACGGCAGACGATCATATTCTTTTTATAGACGATTTCCTGGCTTTCGGTAATGCCGCCTTGGGAATGATCGATCTGGCAGAGCAGGCCGGTGCAACCATTTCCGGTATGGGCTTTATTATAGAAAAAGCCTTCCAGGATGGAGGAAAAGCCTTGCGTGAGTCGGGTATCCATGTGGAAAGCCTGGCCATTATCGACAATCTGGATGATTGTAAGATTACTATCCGCTAGAAAGAAACCAACTAATTGAGTAAAAATAATGAATGCAGAAGTAAAAGAAAGATTACTCGACAGGGTGAAGACAAACCCTTATGTAAATCATTTGGGGGTACAGTTCACTACTGTTGAAGATGGGATCGTTGAGGCGCGTATGCCTTTGCATGATGAACAACGCCAATATAGCGGCGTTATTCATGGAGGTGTGTTAGCGGCTTTGGCAGATACGATAGCCGGTTTTGCTGCTTATACGATGACGCCGCTCGATAAAGACGTATTGACAGCTGAATTGAAAGTTTCCTTTTTAAGGGCTGTCTGGGGAAAGGAACTGATCGCGAGAGGAACAGTTATCAAACCGGGACGGCACGTTCATTTCAGTGAATGTGAGATTTATTGCGACGATAAACTGGTCAGCAAAGCATCCGGTACATTCAGTGTCGTGCAGCCCCAGGTGTAAAGTGAATATCATTTAGAGTGAAAAACGCAGGCAAGCTGTGTTTTTCATGATTGGCAGCTTCAGGATTTCCTCTTGCTGCCTTTTTTCTATACGGACGATAATGGCACGGTTGAAACCTCCGTGCCCGATAGCCAGGATACGTTTTCCCGGAAAGTTCGTTTGCAGGAATTGCAGAAACTCTCCGGCTCTTTTATATAAAGCCTCCACACTCTCCACACTTTCCGGCAGATTCTTGAAGTCCATTTCATTAGCCACTTTTCCGGTATAGATACCCCAATCCATTTCCCTGAGCAGCGGTGTCTGGACAGGCTCCAACCCTTTGCGACGGGCAACAGCCATAGCAGTGTCGTAACTCCGGGCCAGGTCGCTGCTGACAATTACATCTATTTCTTCCTCTTCCAGCAGGTCGGCCAACTGTTCCGCCTGTTGTTTGCCCAACTCAGACAGATGACCGGGCATCTGTCCCTGCATAATATGCAATTTATTCTCTTCCGTCTCTCCATGACGGCTTAATATAAGTGATATTGTCGCTTCCATATTTATATTGTCGGATATGAATGTTTCGAATATTATCAGATGTGAATGTTGCGTCGTTGGTAGGGGCGGTTCGCGAACCGCCTTTACGGTGTCAATATAAGCCTGTAAGGCTTTAACAAACCAGCCCAGGGTTCCAACCCTGGGTTTATGAAAACTCGCTCCTGCCTTTCCGCCCTGTAGGGGCGGAACAAGATAAATATCAACCCTTTCTACCTTGTCGCACCCCTACAGGGTGCCTCTGGAAGAGAAGGATTCAAGGGGACCCAGGGTTAGAACCCAATGTCATCAATTTAAGAAAAAATACCCTTAAAACGAAAAAAGCCATTGGAAATATCAAAGAAAGAATTACTTTAAAGTTACCACACAACAAGTAATCCATGATCTATGATACAACCA
>NZ_JAMOKT010000060.1:0-43484 GCF_023656795.1 Parabacteroides caeci | reverse complement strand
CTAAAGTAAGAGCTACCAAAGGGCTGTTGGTACACTCCTTTGGAAAATTGGCAATTGCTCTACTTTCTTATGTTAATTTTTAATCTTTGAATCAGGTCGCCAACTCCTGATTCGCATTATTAACAAAATTACCGATAGCTATCAACAACATTACTGACAGCTATCGACAATCAGTTTGTTCGGCAGAAAACCAAAACCAGTATCCTATATTACTTACATTCGTACGGTAACTATTATCTGTTTCATTCATCCTTTTGTATATTTGTATCGCCAAAAGCAACTTAATCACACCGTATCATGTTTTATTTACATGAAAATAAAAGAATACAGTATGAGACTTACATATATTTATCACAGTGGCTTTGCGATCGAAACAGAAGGATATACTATCCTGATCGATTATTTTAAAGATACGGGGAAAACACCGGATACGGGATTTGTCCACGATGAACTGCTTCAACGCGCGGGTACATTATATATATTGTCCACCCATTTCCATCCGGATCATTTCAATCCGGAGGTACTGAAGTGGAAAGAGAAAAAACCGGATATCAAATATATTTTCTCCAAAGACATACTGAAACGGCGGCGGGCAAAAGCCGAAGACGCCCTGTATATGAAAAAAGGAGATGTTTTTGAAGATGAAAATATCCGTATCCGGGCATTCGGCTCGACAGATGTAGGCATTTCTTTCCTGATAGAAGCGGAAGGCAAACTGCTGTTTCATGCCGGCGACCTGAATAACTGGCACTGGAAAGACGAATCGACACCTCAGGAAGTGGCTAAAGCCGAAGGCGATTATTTGCGGGAACTGGATATACTGGCTCAGGCAACCGGACATCTGCATCTCGCCATGTTTCCGGTCGATCCACGTATTGGAACAGATTTTATGCGGGGAGCGGAACAGTTTGTCGACCGGATAAAGACTGACGTTTTAGTCCCTATGCACTTTTGGGAACATCCCGCCGAAGTAGTAGCATTCGGTCCTTATGCCGAATCGAAGGGATGCCGTTATATCTTGTTGTCCTATCCCGGAGAAAGCACTGATTTTTAATTTATAAAGAAAACAAATATGGAAATCAAAAGTAGATTTGATCATTTCAACATCAATGTCCTCGACCTCGAAAGAAGCATTGCTTTCTACAACAAAGCACTGGGTCTGAAGGAACATCACCGCAAGGAAGCAGCCGACGGCTCTTTCGTTCTCGTTTACCTGACAGACGACCAGACAGGTTTCCTGCTGGAACTGACCTGGCTGAAAGACCGTAATGAGCCGTACGAACTGGGAGATAACGAAAGCCATCTCTGTTTCCGTGTAGCCGGCGATTACGATGAAGTACGCAAATTCCATAAGGAGATGGATTGCGTATGTTACGAAAATACCGCCATGGGATTGTATTTCATCAACGACCCGGACGATTACTGGATCGAAATACTACCGGCTAAATAAAAAAGGTAATACCTTAACCAAAATTGTATCAGCTCTTCACCGGCAATACAATTTTGGTTAACCGGTCATCGAAAGGTTCCTCTTTCCGCCGGTAATAAAATTCATAAGCCGTACCTTCCGGCTCGTATCCTTTCTGCATCATCCAGAAAGTCATCTCGCCATATAAATAATCAATTTCTTCGTAATCGCCTTTAAATAAGCAATGCACGACTTTGGATTGCGGTATTACGCGCGACCGGACATTTTCATCTCCTTCCATCAGGCAAGACACAGGGAAACAAATTTCCACATCCAGGTCATATATATCCATATTCAGATAATCGTAGTAAATAATAAAAGGCACATCCGTCATATATTCCCCTGTTTTCCGGAGAAGTGCCAGTGCATCCTGACGTTTTCGGGCAAGCGTCCACTCTAAATCCTTGTAACTGACTTTCGTACGGGTCGATAAAACAGGTTGTTCCGCCCGGACCATAAGCCGTATGTCTGAAACCTGTGGCATAGTGTTATTCATTAATGGGTTAAGAATCTACCAAATATAAAAAAAACGCTCCGGTACCGGTTATCCAAAGAGAGAAAAAAGTTGAAAATGACGTATTTTGATCCGGCAATTAAGTAAAGTTACATTTATTGTCACATTTGAAAACTGATACTATTCAGCATTTTTTTTAATAAAATCATTGCAGCTAAGCATATTCCTCTTATATTTGCTTTCCAGAAAGACTCATTATTAATCATAAATATAAAATCATGGAGAAGCCTTATGTAGTAGGTATTGATATAGGTGGTACCAATACTGTTTTCGGCGTAGTAGATGCAAGAGGAACAATCTTGTACAGTGGATCAATCAAAACTGGCAAATATACTGATATAGAAGAATATGTTGCGGAACTGGGACAAGGTCTTTTATCAGTAATCGACCAGGCCGGAGGTCCGGACAAAATCAAAGGTGTCGGCGTAGGAGCTCCTAACGGTAACTTCTTCAACGGTTGTATCGAATTTGCCCCGAACCTTCCATGGAAAGGTAAAATACCTTTGGCACAGTTGATCAGCGAACAAATCGGCGGTATTCCCGTTGCTTTGACTAACGACGCTAACGCTGCAGCAATCGGCGAAATGACTTACGGTGCAGCACGTGGTATGAAAGACTTTATCGTTATCACTCTGGGAACAGGTGTAGGTAGTGGTATCGTTATCGGAGGTAATCTGGTTTACGGACATGACGGTTTTGCCGGTGAGTTGGGACACGTGATTATGCGTCGTAACAATGGCCGTCCTTGCGGTTGCGGTCGTCAGGGATGTCTTGAAACATATGCATCTGCTACCGGTGTGGCACGTACAGCCCGTGAATACCTCGAAATCCGCAAAGACGAAAGTCTGTTGCGCGATCTGGATCCGGATGAAATCACTTCAAAAGATGTATTCGATGCAGCCATGAAGAATGATAAACTGGCACTTGAAATCTTCGAATTTACAGGAAATATCCTGGGTGAAGCTTTTGCTGATGCTGTTGCATTCTCCAGTCCGGAAGCCATTATTCTGTTCGGTGGTCTTACCAAGGCAGGCGATCTGATCATGAATCCGATCAAACGTTCTATGGACAAGAACATGCTGAAGGTTTACGAAGGTAAAACAAAACTTCTTTTCTCTCAATTGAAAGAAAGCGATGCTGCCGTATTGGGAGCCAGCGCTTTGGGTTGGGAAGTGAAAGAGTAATCGTATTCACTGGGGTTCTGCCCCGGATCAAGGGCGGCCTGAGGTCGCCCTTCTTTTTTATATATCACTTAATTATCAGAGACATGAACCATCCTTTGCATCAATTTATCTATTGCCCCAAATGTGGAGCCAACACCTTCATCGAACGTAATGAAAAAGCGAAACAGTGTACAACGTGCGGTTTCGTATACTATTTCAATCCTTCTTCGGCAGTAGCCTGTTTCATCCGAAATGCCGCCGGAGAGATTCTACTGGTGCGCCGGGCTAAAGAACCTGCCAAAGGGACGCTCGACCTGCCGGGCGGATTCGTCGATATGTTCGAATCAGCGGAAGATGCGGCACACCGCGAAGTAAAAGAAGAAACGGGACTGGATATTACCGAATGTCGTTATCTTTTTTCCATTCCTAATTTGTATATGTATTGCGGTTTCGAAGTACACACGGTAGATATGTTCTTTGAATGCCATGTAAAGGATTTCATAGGTGTCCACGCAGAAGATGATGCTGCCGAAATCGTTATCCTGGAAAAGGAAGAGTTGAAAGCGGAAGAGTTCGGATTGATGTCTATAAAGAAGGCTATTAGACTTTACAAAGAAAACAACTGTTAACTTCCATCAATTCATCTATCAATTGACAATTAGAGGACGGAATATTCCGTCCTTCTTATTTTCTGTGTTACAATTTTTATACCACATCCTGTTTATTAGATTTTTTTCAAAAAAAGAGGATATATAATCATAAAAAACATCATAGTTCTAAAAGAACTCCATACTAAATATTCGGCACAAATGTATTAATAATTTATTACATACTGTTATTTTACGTCAACAAAAGAAGGATTATGCTTTATTTTTAACATTTACAATAACAAGGTATATATAAACACCACTCTATACTTTACCGTAAACTTCACCCTTTGATTACACTCATATTGTATATTTTAATAGAATCATAAACTAGTTTGTTTAGTGTAATATCCCCCTAGATTATTTAAGCAATATTTATTAATAGGACGAAAAGCAACAAATAGAACACTTGAAAAAACAATCTTATAAAAAAGTTTTTTAACTCTACTTAACCATGGTGATACTATTGATAATTATAGTCTTTTTATTCTTGTTCCAACATAGTTCTTTTAGAACTAAGATCAAAAACATCAATAAACGTCAAATCTAAAGCAACTCCACTAACACTTGTATTATTATAAATAAACTCATTAATTATGTTGAAACACTTCAAACCTGTCAGCTTAATTCTTGTCGCAGGAGCAATAACACTTCCTACAAGTGTATATGCCAATTCAGCGCCAGAAAAGCAAGAAACCGCTATTACCCAACAAAGTGGTAAAGTAAGCGGTGTTGTAGAAGATGATTTCGGACCTGTGGCCGGAGCATCAGTTGTGATCAAAGGATCCACTAACGGTAGTATTACCGATATGGATGGTAAGTTCAACTTGGAAGGAGTAAAAAACGGAGACGTTATCCAGATTTCTTTTATCGGCTATGCCACTCAAGAAATCACTTACACGGGACAAGCTTCGTTGAACGTCAAACTTGCTGAAGACACTCAAAAATTGGACGAAGTGGTGGTTACGGCTTTGGGTATCAAGAAAGATGCCAAGAAATTAGGTTATGCTGTAAGTAACGTTTCTTCTGAAGAATTAACCAGAACCGGTGGTTCTAACATTGCTACCGGACTTTATGGTAAAGCTACCGGTGTACGTATTCAAGCGGCTCCCGGTGGTGGCACATCTGCTGTTTCTATCTCCGTTCGTGGTCTTTCTTCTATTACCGGTAACACTCAGCCGTTAATTATCATGGATGGTGTTCCTCTTCACAACGGTAATACAAACAACGATGGCTACTGGGGTAACCAACGTATCAACTCCAATGGTATGGTGGATATCAATCCCGAAGATATTGAAAACATCTCCATCCTGAAAGGTGCTGCCGCTTCTGCCCTCTACGGTTCGGAAGCTGCCAACGGTGTTGTGATGATTACTACCAAAAAGGCCAAAGCCGGTTCAGGTACACAGATCGACTTTAGCGCAAACGTAAGTTTCGACAAAGTGGCTTATATGCCTGATATACAAAAAGAATATGGGCCTGGTTATGATAACTCACAATTAGGTAACAGCAGTTTAGAGGCCCTAACCGGTTTTCGTCAGTCACGTGTAGACCGCAACGGTAACGCAATTACAACTCCAAACCGTGAAACTTATTATTCATGGGGTGCCAAATACGATCCAAGCAAGATGGTTACTTACTTTGACGGTACACAGCGTGCATTTGAACCGATCGACCATAACCAGTGGGCTGATATCTTCCGTACCGGTGTAAACCAGACTTACAACCTGTCGTTGACCAACAGTACTGAGAAAAACAATGTACGTTTCTCATACACCTACAACGATGTGAAGGCGATGCAACTCAACTCCAACAACCATAAGCACAACTTCAACCTGAACGGTACATTCAATGTGACCAATACCATCAAGTTGAACTATACGGCTACATATCAGAACCAGTACATCAAAAACCGTCCGTACCGTATCAGTCGTTTGACTAACAATTTCGGTGGTATGTTCGGAGGTTTTACCGATGTGGCTTACATACGCGATCATACGGTGACAAGTCTCGGTTACCAAAACAGCATCTCTGCTTATAATAGTGGAACAAGCGATACATTAACTCCGGATGAACAATTCCTTTACACCCCAATGGGTTCTACCTCATTAATGAGTGAATATTTCTGGAACATCATGGGAAAAGAACAGCTGGAAGAACACCAACGCTTCATCGGTTCTGTTAACCCGACTTGGGAAATCATCCCCGGATTGACTTTGAGCGGACGTGCAGCTGCCGACTTGACAGTTGATAAGATTGAAAACAAAAACCGTGCAGAAAACGCACATATTTTCTCTACCAACGGTCAGTATAGCGACTCTTATGGATTGAACAACAGCCGCTACCAGATTGTGTACAGCGATGTGATGTTAATGTTCGACAAAACATTCAATGAACTTCATAACATAACAGCCAACTTGGGTTGGACAGCTCGTCAGGAATCTTATTACAAATCGGATGTTAGCACCAGCCAAGGTCTGACACAAGAAAACTGGTTCCACCTGAATGCCTCTGTCGGTACAAAGAATGCAAGTATGGATAAACAAGACCTGCTTAAGACAGGTGCCTTCCTGACTGCCAGCTATGGCTACAACGGATGGGGATTCTTAGAGGGTTCTATCCGTCAGGAAAAGACTTCTACTTTGAAGAAAGGCAACAACTCATTCTGGTATCCTTCTGCAAGTGCCAGTGTGCTCTATACAGAGTTATTAAAAGATCAAATGCCGACTTGGTGGAACTATGGAAAGGTTCGTGCCTCTTACGGTATTGTGGGTAATGCTCCTGAACTTTATCGTGCTGTTTTGGCATTCAAACAAGGATCATTACTGAGAGGATCGACATATAACTACAACTATATAGATACAAGCATCGGTAATGAAAGTATCAAACCGGAAACCAAATATGAATTTGAGATCGGTTTGGAAAACAAATTCTTCAATAACCGTTTAGGCATGGAGTTCAACTTCTATAGCAATACTATCAAAGACCAGATTCTTCAAACAACCAGTGCCGCTTCTATGGGTGCACAAAGCATGTTGATGAACGTCGGTGAGTTAAGCAACAAGGGTGTTGAATTTAGCGTATACGGTACTCCTATCGAAAACAAAGATTGGAAGTGGGATTTGCGTGCCAACGTGGCTTGGAACAAAAATACAGTCAATAAACTGGCTGACGGTCTGGATGTTCTTAATCATATAAGTGGTGGTGTAGACGGTGGTGCAGCCTCGCTTGAATCGCACGTAGGCGAATCTATGGGTGACTGGTACACCTATACTTGGAAGACGGACGAAAATGGTAACTATATCGTTGGCAGCAACGGTCTGTACATCACCGACACATCCGAACGTCACAAAGTAGGTAACGCCATGCCGAAAGTAACCGGAGGTTTTGGAACAAGTTTAAGCTACAAAAACTTCACATTGGATATGGCTTTCGACTTCCGTTTTGGTGGCGATGTATTGAATGCTCCTTGGCAGTACATGATGTGTGTAGGTAATATCACCGATGCCGTTGGCGTTCGCGATCATTCTACCGGAGGCTTATACTATTATAGCGATGCTGAAACAATGGACGATAAAGGTGCCATCCACGTTGTCAGCCCAAGCGAAGTAGGCAACTATCAACGAGGCGAAACAATGATAAACGGTCACTATGTTTGGGACAATGGTTTGATTCTGCCAGGTGTAAAAGAAGACGGCACTCCGAATGACATCGTTGTTACCCAAATGGAAGCGAACATCAATATGTATGGCTGGGGAACAGGTGCAAGCATGAGTTATCAGGATGCCATCCAGAAGAACAGCTACATCAAATGTCGTGAAATCAGCTTAGGATATACATTGCCGACAGACTTGACTAAAAAGTTTGCTTGCAATAACCTGATGGTTTCAGCTTTCGTACGCAACCCGTTCTATGTATATCGTACATTAAAATTGTTCGACTCTGAAGCGACAGACGGTACCAACTGGATCTATCAAGCACAATTAGGCGGTTCTACAGCCAGTGCCCGTACATTCGGTTTTTCCGTTCGTGCCAACTTCTAATTTACAACTTATTAAATCAGATTAAAAAGAAGAATTTATGAAAAAGATATTTTCATTGTTAGCAGGAGGAATCGCACTGGTATCGCTTGCTTCTTCATGCGCCGATTCAGCGTATGATGATAAGTATGCAGATCCTTCTCAAACAACAACAGTAGGTGTTCCTCAAGTATTCACCGGCGTAATGTACAAAGGAAATACATGGATGAACCCGATTTACTACCGTCACTGGATACAGTCTACTACATCCGGTCTCTTTTCCGGAGTTATCGGTACAACCAATTCACGCGCTCGTTTTATGGGATCCGGTGAAGGTCGTTACGATGACCGTTGGAAGAATTTTTATGATATGTTAACTCAACAACGTCTGTTGGAACAGACTTACGAGAACCTTTCCGAAACGGAAAAGCCCTCAAACATTATATTTTATTATTTGGGTAGAACATTGGTAGAATCACAATTACATGAAATGTTGTCTCTGTTCGGTGATGTTCCTTACAATGGTGCCGGTACACTTTGGAAAGATGGTGAATACAATGCTGCCAAAGAACAATGTGTTTATGAGGACGATGCAGCACTTTATAAACAGATCCTTGTCGACCTGAAAGAAGTGGGTGACTATTTTGCCAGTGGCAATGTAAATACAATCGGTCTTAATTCATTAAGTCGTCAAGACTACACTATCGCAGCAGGTGATGCTACAATATGGCAAAAATATGTCAACTCACTCCGCTTGCGTATTGCCCTTCATTTGTCTACTGCCGGTGATTGCACAGCAGAAGCCCATGCTGCCATTGCTGAAATCCTGAACAATCCAAGCCAGTACCCATTGATCGACAACAATACGGAAAACATGGGTGTGACAGCCAATACCCAGAGAGATGAATTCAACTTCGGTAAAAGTCTCTCGCAGGCTCTTCGTTCAAGTGGTATGTCTGCTTGTTCACAGACTATCCTAGATGCTATGAACCTGCCGGCAAACGGTACTCCTGATGAAAATACCGACCCACGTCTGGAAGTTATGTACGATTGTAATCCCGACGGTCAATACATCGCTTATGATGTTATGATGACTGAAGCAGAAATTACAAGCTTAACAGACGAAAAACAGAAAGAGTACGTAGCAAGGGGCATGTCACAAGCCAACTATTTCTGTGTAATCGATACAATCGCTGCTGCCGGTTGGGCAGAATATCAAGGTAATGAAAACATATTCGGCTTATGGTTAAGCGCTGCCGAAGTAAGCCTTAGCAAAGCGGAAGCTTACTTGATGGGATATGGCGTAGCTGCTGATGCCAACAAAGCGAAAGCCAATTTCGTAGAAGGCGTGAAACAGTCTATCGAATATTATTGGGATATGAAAGAAACAAGCACGCTTCATAAAAATGGCAACGATAGTTACAGAGGATTCCGTCCATTAGTCAGACCAACAGACGAAGCTATCACAGCCTATGTTGAAAGCATTTGGAAACCGACACAGGAAGCTATCTGTACACAATTATGGCTGAACTTCGGTTTCTTGGACAAGCTAAGTGCTTGGAACGTGGTACGTCGTACCGGTTATCCAGTTGTTGAATTTGCTACTGATAACCAGGTAACAGGTTTCCCAACACCTCCCAACCGTTTGCCTTATCCAAACGATGAGTTGACTTATAATAGCGAAAACTGCCAAGCAGCTATCGCTAAGAACTACGAAGAGCCAAGTGGTTATTACACAAATCTCTTTTGGGCTAAGAAAACTTATTACAAGATGGTACGATAAAACAAGAACAAAAAATACTCCACATAATTATATAAAACATAATTGATGGTAAAAGTGGAAACCGAAACCGCCCCGAAGTGATTCGCGGCGGTTTTATTTTTATGATCCTTCCCACTCACTAAGTGCAAAACGCCCCCTCCAACCAAAAATGTGTTCACGGAAAACCGGTTAAATATACACAAATATCCTTATCGATTTTAACACAAAAATTGCCGTTTTACCTCCGTATTAGCTCCAGTGAAGCTCCACTTAACCTCCACTCCCTAGGATTGGTGTTAAAATGGAGGAAAAACTTTAACAAAACGGACCTTCAAGGGCGGTTTATGTTAACGCAATTTTAACACGTTTTTTTCAGGTGCTGTTATAAGGAGTGTAGGGATATTCTCCTTTTTTAGCAAGCAAGCATATAAATCGGTGTTTTTTATGTAAGTTTGCAACTTAGAACTAACAGAGACTGTTTATTATCTGTATATTAAAGCGAAGGAGCGATGAAAAGAATACTTATTCCACTGTGCCTGGTGGTAGGAAGTCATGTGGCTAGCGGGCAACGGTCGTACCAGTTTGAGGCACCGGACCGTTTGTTCATAGAAGGTAAAGAATTGTTTAGTTTAAAGAACTATCCGGGTTGTATCGATAAGTTGGAAGCCTACAAACAGCATTCGAAAGATGCCGACCTGATCCAGGAAGCTGACTATATGATCGTATATGCAGCTTATGAACAGGGACGTCCCAATGCCGACGAACTATTGAAAGATTATCTGGAAGATTATCCGGCTTCACGCCATAGCGATGAAGTGAATTTCCTGATCGGTTCCATTCATTTCGAACGCGGGGAATACCAGAAAGCTATTTTCTGGTTCAACGAATCGGATATAGACATGCTCAGTCCGGAGCAACAGGAGGCTTACAGCTTCCGGCTGGCCTATTCATTATTGCAGACCGGTGAGATGGATAAGGCACGCGGATATTTTTCGCGGATACAGCAAATCGGTACCAAGTACCGTGAAGCGTCCACCTATTATGTGGCCTATATCGATTATGCAACCGGCAAATACAATAACGCGCTGGTAGAGTTCAGTCGCCTGAAAGAGATGCCGGATTACCGCGAGCAATCCTTGTACTATATTACACAGATCTATTTCATACAGAATAAATATGAAAAGGTAGTGAGCGAAGGGGAAGAACTTCTCTCCTCCTATCCGAACAGCAAGAATAACAGCGAAGTGTACCGTATCCTAGGTAATTCCTATTACCATTTGGGCAACCAGGACAAGGCGATCAACATGTTGAGCAAATATGTATCGTCGACCGACAGTCCGTTAAGAGGAGATTTGTACATTCTGGGTGTTTGCTACTTCAATAAAGGGAATTACAGCAGTGCTGTAAACGCCTTGTCGCAGACAGTACGTGAAAACGACGCACTCTCGCAGAATGCCTACCTTTATCTCGGACAATCTTACCTGAAGCTGAAAGACAAGAACAATGCCCGTATGGCTTTCGAGGCTGCGGCAACCTCTTCATTCGACAAACAGATTCAGGAAGTAGCCATGTTCAATTATGCATTGCTGATCCATGAAACGGCCTTTACCGGATTCGGCGAATCGGTTACGATCTTCGAAGATTTCCTGAATGATTTCCCGAACTCTCAATATGCCGACAAAGTAAACGACTACCTGGTGGAAGTCTACCTGACAACCAAGAACTACCAGGCAGCCCTCAACTCTATCAATAAGATCAACCACCCGAGCACCAAGATACTGGAAGCCAAACAGGACATTCTGTTCCAGCTGGGAACACAGGCTTTCACCAACATGAAACTGGATGAAGCAGTCGACCTGTTCTCGAAAGCCATCAACCTGGGTTCTTATAATATGGAATCGCGCAATGACGCTTATTTCTGGCGCGGCGAATCCTATTACCGCAAAGGAGATTACCGCCAGGCTATTTCAGACTACCGTACTTATCTGAACAACACCCGCCAGCGGAATACAGATATGTACGCACTGGCCCATTATAACCTGGGATATTGTTATTTCAAACTAAAAGAATACGGAGAGGCACAAAACCGTTTCCGCCAGTATATCAACCTGGAAAACAACCAGGATGCACCGGCACTGGCAGATGCTTACAACCGTATCGGCGACTGCCTGTACCAGAATCGCCAGTTCGCACAGGCTGAAGAAAACTATACACGTGCCGCCCAATTGCAACCGTCTGCCGGCGACTATTCCGTTTACCAGAAAGGCTTCCTGCTGGGCTTGCAGAAAGATTACCGGGGTAAGATCAGCGCGATGGACCGTCTGCTCCGCGATTATCCGGAATCACAATATGTGGACGATGCTTTGTTCGAAAAAGGACGTTCTTATGTATTGCTTGAAAACAGCTCACAAGCTGCACAGGCTTTCGAGACATTGATACAGCAATTCCCGCAAAGCAGCCTGGCCCGTAAAGCCGGTATCCAGTTAGGATTGCTTTACTTCAATGACAACCAACCGGAAAAAGCGGCTACAGCCTATAAGCAAGTGATCAGCAATTATCCGGGTAGCGAAGAAGCCAGAGTGGCTTTACAAGACTTAAAGTCGGTTTACATTGATCTGAACGACATCAATTCGTACGCCAACTACGTCAACTCACTGGGTGGAAATGTCCGTCTGGAAGTCAGCGAACAGGATTCGCTTACCTATATTGCCGCTGAGAAACTCTTCAACCGTGGCAACAACGAAGAAGCACGCCGCAGCCTGATCAACTATTTGCAGACCTTCCCCGAAGGCGCTTTCAGTTCGAATGCGAACTATTATCTGGGAAGCATCGCCTTTAGCAAGAAAGAATACGACGAAGCACTTCAGCGTTTCAAATCGGTTATCGAGAGCGGAGATACCAAATTCCTTGAAGAATCGGTAGCCCGCACGGCAGAAATGCAATACCTCACTCAAGATTTCCCTGCTGCATTGGAAAGCTTCAAGCGCTTACAGATCATAGCCGAAAATCCGGAGAACAAGCAAGCTGCCCGTTTAGGCATCATGCGTTGTGCTTTACAGACCGGACAACAGGAGGAAGCTCAACTGGCAGCCAACGAATTGCTGAAAGATCCGAAACTGTCACCCGAAGTGGAAGCCGAAGCCCGTTATATCCGTGCTAAAGCCTACATCGACCACAAACAGCCGGCTAAAGCCGTCGAAGACCTGAAAGTGCTCAGCAAAGACACCCGTACGGTACACGGTGCCGAAGCAAAATACCTGCTGGCCCAGTACTTCTACGATACCAACGACGATAAGAATGCGGAAAAGATCCTGGAAGACTTCGCCAAGAACGGCACGCCTCACCAGTACTGGTTGGCTCGCGGTTTCATCCTTTGGGCTGATATTTATATCCGCCAGGGCGACGACCTTCAGGCACGTGCTTATCTAAACAACCTGAAGAACAACTATAAGGGTGATGACGAAATCGCCGCTATGATTGAGGACAGATTAGGTAAACTAAAGCAATAATAGAATACAATGAAGACTATATATAATGTAAAAGCGCTGTGTGTCGTAGCCTTGCTTGGGACTACCGCCACAATGAGTGCACAGGAAGATACTTCGAAGAAACAGAATCTGGACCGGGAGATGACGCTCGAACGCGAGTACGACCCGACGGTACAGGATGCAAGCAAAGTGAACACCCTTCCGGTCATCAAGGAACCGGAAGTAAAGAAAATGCCGATCGACTATGCCAATTTCACGGTTGCAGCCGACCCGGCAAAAGAGATCAGCCTGCTTCCTTCAGGCAATATCATGACAGATATTCAGTACAACAAGCGCCGCGGTTATTTCAACTTCGGCGGCGGTACCTATCTGAACCTGAACGGCGACCTGGGATACCATATCCTCAGCACGGACAAGGATCAATTGAATATCTGGTTCTCGCACCGTTCCACCAACGGCAAGGTGAAATACTTGCAGTTTGACGAAAAGGTGAAAGCGAAACTGAATGACAATATGGGAGGTTTGAACTTTAAGCACAACTTCGATAAATTATTTTTGAAGATGGGCCTTAAGTATGGTTATTCAGGATTCAATTATTATGGATTTCCGATCTATATTGATCCTGCTTCAAGTGCGCTGCCTGATCCCGTTAGCGATGTCGAGACCAATCAGGTTGCCCAAACAATTAAAGCGAATGTAGGTGTTGAATCGAAAGCAGATGCTCCGGTTGGTTATCTGCTGAATTTAGATTATACCAATTTCTCCTATAAATATGGAATGGGAAAACCGTATGATGGCACCACAGAAGGAACCTTCACTCTTGATTTCGGTTTGAATGCCTCATTCGGTGGCAATCAGCGGGTCGGATTGGACGGAAACTTCCAGTACTTCAATTACAGTCTTCCTAAAGAACTGGAGATAACAGAAGGTGAAAAAGTCGGATATGGTACTTATTTCGATAATTTCGCTACCGCCACCTTAAGCCCTTATTATAAAGTGGAAGGCGACAACTGGCACATTAAGCTGGGAGTAAATGCCATGTTCTTCAGCGGAGAATACAAAAAGGCAATGGTTTCACCCAATATTTCTGCAGACGTTGAAGTGGCAGACAAAACAGTGTTATACCTGAATGCCAATGGGAAATTGCAATCAAACAGCATGTATGACCTGTTCCGGACAAACCGTTATTCGTCTCCCATATCAAGAATAACTCCTTCCCGTAACTGGCTGGATGGTATTTTAGGTATAAAAAGCGGAGTAGCACCAGGTTTCTGGTTTGATGTTTTCGGAGGATATAAGATCACCAACAATAATTACTTCTTTGTTCCCGTATTCAATAATGAAAACGATGCTTTCGGTAATTTCAGTGCTCCCCTGAATAATGTTAATACCAATCAACTCTTTATCGGGGCTAATCTGAAGTACAGCTACCAGCAATTATTTGAAATTTCATTGAAAGGAGTTTATAATAACTGGGATGCAAAACTGAATGATAACTGGGAAAACGAAGCGGACAAAAAAATAAAGGCTTTCGGTATGCCTGAAATGGAAATAACTGCCGGTGTAACCGTTCGCCCCCTCAAAAACCTGTCAGCTTCATTGGATTACTACCTGGCAACAGGACGTGAAACCTGCGTCTCTTTAGGACAAGACCTGAAAATGGACAACATCAACGAACTGAACCTCACCGGAGCATACAACTTCAACGATACCTTCGGACTGTATTTGAAACTGAACAACGTACTGTTCCAGAAATACGAACTTTACTACGGTTATCCGTTGCAGAAGTTCAGTGCGATGATCGGAGTGAACATCAATTTCTAATCAGATAAAGAAACATAGATCAGAAGGAGAATCCAATATCGGGTTCTCCTTTTTTATTCCTACTTTTGCACCCAAATAAGACAGAACATGCAAGGAACAAAAAACCTGACACAAGGCCCTATCAAACGGCAACTATTTAATCTGGCATTGCCGATCATGGGTACTTCTTTTATTCAAATGGCTTACAGCATCACCGATATGGCCTGGGTTGGACGCCTGGGCAGTGAAGCCGTTGCGGCTATCGGAGCTGTCGGCATCCTTACCTGGATGACCAATTCGATCTCTCTGTTGAATAAAGTCGGTTCGGAAGTAAGTGTGGGGCAAAGTATAGGTGCACGGAATGAAGAAGATGCACGGAATTATTCATCCCACAACCTCACCATTGCCCTGATCATCTCTGTTTGCTGGGGATTGCTTCTTTTTGTCTTTGCCCATCCGATCATCGGTGTCTATAAACTGGAAGCTCCTATCGCGGAAAACGCTGTCGAGTATTTACGGATCGTATCGACCGCCTTTCCTTTTATATTCCTCTCGGCAGCCTTCACCGGCATCCATAATGCGGCAGGGCTAAGTAAAATACCGTTTTACATCAGCGGAACGGGACTTATCATTAATATGATACTCGACCCGGTATTCATTTTTGTATTCGATATGGGAACAGCCGGAGCCGCCTGGGCAACCTGGTTATCGCAAGCCACGGTATGTGCCATTTTCGTATATCAGTTAAAATGGAGAAGCAAGTTACTGGGAGGATTCTCCTTCTTCGTCAAACTAAAGAAAAACTATTCACAAAGGATTCTACAACTGGGCCTGCCGGTAGCCATGCTGAATACGCTGTTTGCCATCATCAACATTTTCATGGCACGCACAGCCTCCACTTACGGTGGACATATCGGCCTGATGACACTCACCGCCGGAGGACAGATTGAAGCGATAGCCTGGAACACCTCCCAGGGATTCAGCACGGCACTGAGTGCTTTCGTTGCCCAGAACTACGCGGCCTCCGAAAAGAACAGGGTGCTGGAAGCCTATCACACGACATTGAAGATGACGACTGTATTCGGTATTCTGTGTACCTTATTATTCGTCTTTTACGGCAGCGAAGTCTTCTCACTGATCGTACCCCAGAAGGAAGCCTTCGAGGCCGGAGGTATTTTCCTGCGGATAGACGGATACTCGATGTTGTTCATGATGCTGGAGATCACTATGCAGGGCTTGTTCTACGGAACAGGACGGACGGTTCCTCCTGCAATCATCAGCATTACCTTCAACTCGTTGCGTATACCGATGGCTATTGTATTATCAGCCATGGGATTGGGAATTGTCGGTGTATGGTGGGCAATCAGTATCTCCAGCATGCTGAAAGGAATCGTTTCCTTTATCTGGTTCAGGGCCTTACAAAAGAAGATATTGAAGTGAGAAGTTCTATTATACCAACACTATAGTGCTACTACGGCTAACACGGTGTGCTATCTGTTATGACACTACTGTCCTACATTTGAATCTGTAATATACCGGATCGAAGCAACATATACAACTTCAATCTATAGATTTCAGCCTTCAGACGCTTCAACAGATTAGTAATCAAACTGCCGCCCTGAAGGGATGAAATGATAAAAGATGTATACGAAAATCCGGACCAGGACAACCTCCAGCAAAACATAGGACCTTTGACTTCAAAACATATATGTTTTGTAATCAAAGGTCCCTTATTTACAAATCAAAACACCTATACCTTGTAAAACGAATAACTACCCGTTGTCCAACGGGTAACTACTGGCCGGGGCATGGCTGCCTACCGGTCGGAATACAAATCAGCAATGCATCCCTTCAGCCAAATGTTTTGAAATATGGTGGATCACACCGGCTGAAACCTGAAAGAGATCAATCGTTTTCTACTACACGGATCATATCAAAGTAGAATTCGCCAGCCACTTCCGTTCCTTTTTCTACAGTACCAGTCTTGGTGTCGTAGATGTAGATGATGGCATTGGCATCAGCTTCGGTATTCACGCCAAAATAGGCTTTCTCGTTGAAGAGAACAGAACGCTGAGAAAAACGGCCACCGCTGTAAGCCAACTCCTTACCATTGTAGCTCAAGCGCGTCTTTTCGCCTGTAGCAAGGTCGATGATGGAATAATAGTGGCTATAGCTGTCGATCTGTGTACCGGCAGCATCGTTGCGTGCATATGCAAGCGCCTTACCATTACCCAGATATTGAATGGTAAGCAGTTTGCCGTCTGCATTCGGGTATCCCTCATAAGTGGAGTCGAAATCTGTCTCACCACTCTTGATACGCAACAAGTGTCCTTGCTCCATCTCTCCCGTGTCGGTGAGTGCAGCCAGGTAGAGGTTTCCATTCTCGTCATACATTACACAATTCTGCATCAGTTCCCCATAGGCGCTTCCTGCCATTTCCTGAGCAAGTGAGTTACGCTTGTTGCTTTCTACTGCCAGTGTAGAAGGATCGAGAACAGCAGTATAGAAAGCTGTTGTCGTCTTACCACTCTTGCCGGAAAGACCGTTCTTTCCATAATAGAAATAGAAAAGCTTTTGGGACTTTTCATTATAGGTGAGAATACCCGATGTAGTAAACTTCTTTGTCTCTTCCCCTTCTACCTCAGATTTCGGCAATGGGATATTCAATGTACCTTCTTCAAGAATCGACATGTTATCAGCGTTCAACTTGCTCCAGTTAATTTTACTTGCGTCACCGTTAGCAGACATGATGACAAGCGTGTTATCGTCAATCCAAGCATGGGTATAAGAACGTACCTTATACGTATTTGTCTTGAACGGGCGTTCTGCTACCACCACAACTTTGTTATCCTTAATTTGATACTTTACAAAACTATTCTCGTTTGAAGATATCTGGTAGTAATATTTACCCTTCGAGATAGATTCCATAGAGTACTCGCCAAGCTCTGCTCCTTCCCTTTTAACGGTGATGGTTCCCATATCAGCTGTCAACTTATTGATGCTGTTTACAATAGTTGTATTCTTGCTACTCATGCCGCCATGCTTCCCTACCGTCAGGAACAAGTCGAAGTGATACTTGCTTTCGTCGAAAGCAGGAGCATCGCTGGACACCGTGACAGCGCAAGTGGCAGTAAAAGCACCATCATCCGTTTTTACGGTGATCGTCGCCGTACCTTCGGCAACAGCAGTGACTACACCTTTATCTACTGTAGCGATCTTATCGTCCGAACTGGTCCATGAAACAGTTGTTACGGTTGCATTTTCCGGGGCGACGGTAGCCGTCAGTGTTCCTGTAGTTCCCGTCTTCAAGGCTAATGTAGTCGGGGAAACTGTGACTGCGGTAACAGGCACGTCTTTTACTTCATCGTCATCAGAACAAGCCGTGAATGCAAATGAGATCAGGGCTGTCATGAAGGCTAACAAGGCAAATTTGAACTTCTTCATTTTCTTTTGTTTTTAATATGAATGTTAATTAATAAAGACTCTGAATTTCGCAAAGAAAGCACGTCCGGGCTTTTGCAGCTTATAATTGTCGTAAGCCGTTTCATCGAGGAAGTTGGTACACTCCAATGCGATATTGTAGCGATCATGCTTCCATGAGTAAGTAGCATTGGCATTGCAAATGTGTTGCGAGGGAATACGCGCCTTTGTATCACGGTTGCCATAGGCTTCCCAGGTCAGAAAATACCAATGTACCCACTGGAACGTACAACCTAACCGCAACTTGCCGCCTTGTTGCCAAAGGTTACGGAACGTATAACTTGCCTCCGCACTGCCGAACAGCCAGGGACGGTTAGGCACAAGGTTGTTGTAGGTGGCAGAAGGCTTGCCGTCTTCCTTATACTTCTGCTGGTCGCGGGCATCCTGGTAACTGACATTAGCCATGAGTTGCAACCGTCCGTCCCAGTCGTAGCTGACTTCACCTTCCACTCCTTTGATATGAACAGCGGGATCGTTGACATACTGCAACATACCTTCTTTTTCGATAACGGAAGTTTGTATATAGTTGTCCACATAACGCAGAAAACCGTTTGCCTCGTAATAGACGGTATGACGGGCGGCCGGACGCCATGTCCCGAACAAGGCTAAATTAACATTGTTACTCTTCTCCGGCTCTAACGCCACATTGGCATAGACAGTCGTTCCGTTGCCTAACAGTTCCCGGGCAATAGGCAAACGTACACTATGCTCGTATGAAATCTTTACCGCCAACGGGTTGAAGAACGTATAACGCAGTCCGGCTCCGTATCCTAAATAGTTTTTCGTAGTCGAACCTTGTACCTTGTCCGAGCCGGTTACGGTGGATTGATCGGTCTGCCGGATATTGGGATGGTTCACGTAGTCTTTGGCAAAGAATACATTCTGCATCTTGCCGTCGAAAAGCGATTGACTGTAAGTCAGTCCGACGATATGTTTGGTTACCGCATCGTTAGACGGCTCGAAACTCTGGTCTAAATCGTCGTAGCGGTCGTTGCCCGTCCGGCTCAGATTATAGTTCAGGTTAAAGCCGTGATGCTCATTCAGCTGATAATCCAAATTGGCACGAGCAATAGTCAGCGGACGCTTATAGTGACGTATGGAGCGTTCGCCGCCACGGATTTCGTTGCGTTGACTCACGATGTAGCCTCCGTCCCAATAATATTTACGGTAGGCGGTATCAATGGTGATGGAATGATCCCATGTGTGTGACAAGGTCGCCTTCAATGTCATGTTTTCTGTGAGAAAGTTGCATTTGTTGTACCGTGCCGACACATTCCACGCATCCGAATTACGCTCCGCCATGCCATACACTTTGGTCTGTACGGAGCCGGTTTGCAGTTCCTTGTCTGTTTTGGAATAAGATGCCGACACAAAGAATTCGTCCGCCCAAAATTTGCCTACCATTCCTGCTTCTATCTGTGCTAAAAGCGAAAAATAACCGTCATGGAAACGTTTGGGATTGCCATAGATGAATTGGTCGCCAGTCTCGTCACGCATCTGAACATCCTTCATCCGGTAGTCATTTTTCGAATAGTTGATGCCAACGGTAGGACGCACAATCAAGCCTGTGCGTTGTTCCACAAACAGTGCATTCAGGTCGGCACTGTGTGTATGAAAGGAACCAATACTGTAAGATGCATCCAGAAAGTTCTCCTTCTCCGCCTTGGTAATAATGTTGACGGCACCGCCCAATGCATCCGTTCCCAACGAAGCAGGCACTACCCCTTTATAGATCTCCACCCGGTCAATCAGGTTGACAGGCAGATTGGCAAGCGTCACATTACTACCCTTACTGTCCAAAGGCACGCCATCGATGAAATAACGGACAGAATTACCCGATAACCCGTTGATGGAAAGATCAAAATCGGAACCGACTCCTCCTTCTTCCCGGACCTTTATTCCAGTCGTCCGGTTCACTATATCAGTCAGATTCTTCAACGAGTTGATCTGCGATTTTACATCAAGGGCATTTACAGAGAAAGCACCTTCCTTGATCTTCTGTGTTTTCGATTTGCCATACACCTCGACTGTGTTCAGGGTAACGGAATTTTCAGCCATAACGAAATCGAGCGTCTTGTTCCTGCGGATATCGAGAGTTGTTTTTATTGTATTATAGCCCAGTAGGGTAATTATAAGGGTATGTTTTCCTGGTTTCATGCTTAGTGAATAGCGCCCCCGGTCGTCGGTGTATGTCCCTGCCGTCGTATTTTCGATGGCAACAGTAACCGTAGGAAGCGGAGCACCATCTTCTCCCCTCACCTCTCCGGACAGCGTGACCCTGTCTTGCGCCGCCAGACTTACAGGGAACAAACAAATAAACAACAAAAATACATGTATGAAACCTCTCATTCCATCAAAAACATTATATATTAACGACAGGCTTTCGATAAAACTGAACGGAACACATGAACAGCCAGAACTCTCTACAGGATACAACCAAGTCCTTACTTACATGTTTTTCAGCCTTATTCCTCGAAAGCTTAAAACTACTGATTCTGGCAGGTCTTCTGACTTACTCCGTCATTGAACGTCCTTCCCATTCATTGCGAACAGTGGATTGAGTTGTGTTCAACGACTTTGGCGGAGCTTACAGCAGCGGGTCTGTTCAGGATTTTCACCTGATTCCCTTTTCATCACTTTTCCGTAGAACTGGATTTGTGACACCAAAACCGGGGACAAAGGTAAAGATTATTTTTAAACAGTACCCTATTTTTTATAAATGATCGTAGATTTGTATTAATGGAACGAACTATTCTTTACTTTTGTCAGCAGAATATAATTACATAGCAAACATTTAATAATATGAGCAATTCATTCAAGCCGGCAACTTTGTGTGTGCAGGGTGGCTGGCAACCTAAAAAAGGAGAACCGCGCGTTCTGCCTATCTATCAGAGTACTACCTTCAAGTATGAGACCAGCGAACAGATGGCGAAACTGTTCGATCTGGAAGAGAGTGGTTATTTCTATACCCGTCTGCAAAACCCGACCAACGATGCCGTTGCATCCAAGATCGCCGCTTTGGAAGGTGGTGTGGCAGCAATGCTGACTTCATCGGGACAGGCTGCCAACTTCTTTGCCTGTTTCAATATCTGCGAAGCCGGCGACCATATCGTAAGCGCAACCGGTATTTATGGCGGTACATACAATCTGTTGTCCGTTACCCTGAAAAAGCTGGGCATCGAATGTACATTCATCAACCAGGATGCCAGTGAAGAGGAGATCAGTAAGGCGTTCCGCCCGAATACAAAGTTATTGTTCGGTGAAACGATCTCCAACCCGGGAGTGATGGTACTGGATATTGAAAAGTTTGCCCGTATCGCTCACAAACATGGCGTTCCATTGATCATCGACAATACATTTGCCACACCGATCAACTGTCGCCCATTCGAATGGGGTGCCGATATCATTACGCATTCTACGACCAAATATATGGACGGACATGCGACTGCCGTCGGAGGTTGTATCGTCGACAGCGGTAACTTCGATTGGGAAGCGCATGCAGACAAATACCCGGGTCTCTGCCAGCCGGATGATTCTTATCACGGCCTGACTTACACAAAGACATTCGGGAAACTGGCATATATCACTAAGGCTACCAGCCAGTTGATGCGTGACCTGGGTTCTATCCAGTCTCCGCAAAATGCTTTCCTGCTGAACCTGGGACTGGAAACATTGCATCTACGCATGCCGCAACATTGTAAAAACGCACTAGCCGTAGCTAAATGGCTTCAGAATTGCGACAAAGTAGCCTGGGTAAACTATCCGGATCTGGAAGGAAATAAATATTACGAACTGACAAAGAAATATCTTCCGAACGGTTCATGCGGTGTCCTGTCATTCGGCTTGAAAGGCGGACGCGAGGTATCTATCAAATTTATGGACAGCCTGAAACTGGCAGCTATCGTTACTCATGTGGCCGATGCCCGTACTTGTGTGCTTCATCCGGCAAGCCATACGCATCGCCAGTTGACCGACGAACAATTGAAGGAAGCCGGTATCGCTCCGGACCTGATCCGTTTCTCTGTCGGCATCGAAAGTGCGGACGATATCATTGCGGATATCGAGCAGGCTTTAAATCAGTAATCAATAGTTATTCAACAGGAAATCGTATTGTATAGAATACGGTTTCCTATTAAACATAATGAACTCCGTTTCCAGGAGCTCATTAAAAACAAAACCCCGATGGTATTAAATACCGCCGGGGTTGTTTTTTGTCCATTTCCTCCCTTCGCAGGGATACTCATGGATGAACTTTATTTTATTTTTATTACTAAAATTACGCTTCCAATCTGTTCGCCTTCACAGGCTACTTGCCCTTCCCCATAGGGGAAAGGCAGAGAAGCTATTTTCTATTTAATTATTCTTTAATTCTTATTTTACGATTGCTTTAACAGCAGCTTCGCCTTCAACAGCTACAACTACGATACCTGCAGGAGCAGAGATAGTTGCTTCGTCAGAAGAAAGAACTGTGCTAGCAATTGTCTGACCAAGAACGTTGCTGATAGTAACAGTCTTATTAGCAGCACCCTTGATTGTGATGTCACCGTTACCAGCGATTACAGTTACAGCAGAAGTTGTGATATCTTCAGTATCTGTAGCCATTTCATCATTTTCGATGTTTTCAACATTGAAAATAAGAGCACCGTCACCACCTGTCTTAGCATTGTTGAATTCAGATTTTTCGTCTGTCAATACAATGCAACCATTCTGCATCTTGATCCATGCTGCTTTTTCAGGAGCGATAATTTTACCGTCATAATTGTTAGATTCAATCAAGAATGAATTTCCAACACCTTCTTCTGTTACAGTAGAAGCGCCATCAGGATTTGTATAACGGAATGACCAAGTATAGTTCTTATGGTTATCACCCTTCAGACTATTGATGTATTTCGTATTAATACCTGCTTTAGTATAAGCCTTAACAATTTCTTCTACATTCAGATCTTTCGGATCCATGTTTTCAAAACCATTAACCAATATGATCAAGCTGTCGCCAGTCTTGATAGCTTTTACAAAACCAACACGAGTGTAACCTGCTTTAACATCAGTATAAGGTTTATCCTGACCTACTGTAGCAACAGAATCTGCAAAGCTTACCAAATATTTACCATATTCGAATCCAGCTTTTCCAGGAGTAGCATGAACACAATGTGCAGCATCTGTTGGATTACCATCAGCATCTACGTGATGAGAATTTTCAGTACAAGGAGTACCTTCAACAGCTTCCTGATCCTGACGAGATACAGAAATCAAATACTGAGGTTTGATATAACCAAGACCGCTTGTTATATTAACAGCATCAATACGGAATGACAAACCAGCTTCAGCCTTATCAGCAGTCCAGATACCTAAGTAAGCAACACCTTTATTCTTCAATTCTTTGTTAGTTTCATCCATCAAATATTCGTGACGAATATTTTCGTAGAATCTCAAGCTATCAGGACCATCAACAGCGCTTTCACCTAATGCAACATTGTTGAAACGACGATACAAAGGAGCGTCATCAATTTCTACAGAGAATGCAGAAGTACGAGTTTCTTTCAAATTCTGAACTTTCAGATAAACATTGTTATCATCAACACCAACTTTACGAACATCAGTGTAAGAAGCTGTATCGATCAAAGCATAGTAATGAGTAGCTTTGTCATTATTTTCTTTCAGATAGAATACAGCAGGTTTGCCTGTTGCAGATACTGCATATCTCTTTTCAGCATCAGCCATGATATACTTTCCTGTAGATTTCAGTTTCAATGTGTAAGCTTTTCTTACAAGCTTTTTCATTGAAGCGATAGCACTTGTAGTATAACCATATCCTACACCATCTTTATCCATAGCAGCCAGTTCAAAAGTAGATTTAGCACCTACATATAAAACTGAATCAGCAGCATCACTTGAAGTACCCATGTATTTGTCATCTGCAAATTCATGTAAATATCTCAATTTGTAAGTAGTAACAGTCAAAGAATCTTTATCCAGGAATCTGTAACCTACATAAGGATTAGCTTTTACATTTGCAGGGTCTTTTGTGAAATTAGAAGCTGAAATTTCAGATCCAACTACTGTAGATGGACCATCAGTATATAACTGTAAAGAAGCATCAACTACTACATTTTCAAATTCACGGTTAGTAATCTTGATAGGAGAAGTTTCAGCCATTTCTGCATTTGTACGAGTTTTTTCTACAACCCACTGGAATGCAGGCATATGCCAAGGATCCATATTCTTGTCAAGAGTTACCCATTGAGCAGTGCTATCACCATACAAAGGAACTGCTAAATATTTATTTGCAGCATTTTTGATAACATACAGGTCAGAAGCAATTGATGTTCTGTTTGATACTTCATTACAACCTTTAAAGCCTAAAGAGATCATTGTATTCTGAGCCAGTGTATCAACAGTTAAGATACGAGCTTCGTCTTTAATCAAATCTTGCAGTGAAACAAATGCTTCAAGAACGCGACCATTATCAAATGTAGCTTCCTTAACTTGAATTGTCAAACTGTCATTTGATGGGCTGTAAGTAAATTTAAATTTATACTGTTCAGCAATAGTAGAAGCAGTTTTAACAGCAGCAGTAGTCCATTTATATGCAAGGAAGCGAGCACCCTTTTCATTTGTGAAAGTAGTATCAACTCTCAAATAGTTATCGCCTCTCTTAACATTCAAATAAGTAGCATCACCAGATTCTTCAGCAACAAATTTCTGTGAGCTGAATGGGTTTTCTAAAGTAGTACCCAATGTATCCGGTTTGAAAGTTAGCTTAACACCCTTATCTGCAGCTTGAACACCTAAGATAGTATTCAATTCATTTGCATTCAAAGTAACTACATCAGAACTCTTCAAAGTAAACTTTTCAAAGTTTGCAACAGCTGTACCATCTTCGTTAGCACCACATTTAGCTACAGTAACATCAGTTCCATTCAAAACCAATCCAATAACAGAGTCAGTTTTAAAATAAGAATAAAGAGGTTTGTTTGCTTCTAAATCTTTAGCATAAGTCTTAGAAAATGCCCAACCAGAAATTTCTCCACCGACTTCAATTGGAGCACCTGCAAAAGGAGTGTGATTAGCCAAACCTTCCAAACCAGCCATCGTAATATCCAAACGACGTTCTGTTCCTTTATTTACGAAATCGAATTTAGGAGCCTGACCCTGAACCTGTGTCGCAACTTCAACACACCAAAGAGTATTAGCCAAACCAGTAGAAGTAGTAGGAGCAGCAACAACTGTCAACTTACCGTCTGCATCCATAGAAAGTACCTTATCTCCTGCTACAGTCAGTTGATACAAGCCAGCATTTTTGCCCAACTTCAATGACTGAACTGGATCACCAGGAGCAGCAGAAACAGACATAGCGCTTAGCAACGCAACACCTGCCAAAAAAGTAGAAAACTTTTTGTTCATAATCAAAAATTTAATATTAATACTAAGTAATTTAAAGTTCTATCTAATAATACCGGTCTTATCTACCGGCTTTTCATACGATCGTCAAATACTTCAGCAAAAGTAAACAATAGTTTTTTATCCACAATTATTTTCATTGATTTTTTTATCAAGTCATATCCTTTCTTATCAATTGAATACGATAGTTTGTACAAAATCGGGGATAAAAATGACAAACCTTATTTTCCTTTCCCATTTCCGGATTATAACCAGGAACATGAAAAGGGAACCCAGATAAGGAAAGCTATAAGCAAGCAATATAAATGTACACGTACATTATATTATATATAAACTAACCGGAATAAATAATGGCGAAGAGCCATTACCGCTTTAACGCAATAAAAACTTATCACAAAAATGCGATACCGGTTAAATCGAAAATGTCTTCGTCACCCTATACACCCAATGCATAGACAAGCGATGCCAAACGGATAACGGCATCTCCTCCCTCAGCAAATCTTCACGAAATTCACGCAGGATTAACCAATCCGCCTGCTGTACCCAATGGCGGAATACGGGATTCGGCTGGTGGGTTTCTGATAAATGCAGCAAAGCATCCAAATCGAAGTGTTCGGCCACCGTACCCGCTCCCGACAAAGATGCATCATGAGCATTACAGGCCTGTTCAATATGGGTTGGAACCATCAGGACAGGCTTATCCAGATACATCGCTTCGCAAACAGATTCGAAACCGGCTGTCGTTGCATACGCTTTGGCATTTGCCATATATTTGACAAAACGAATATCGTTCAACTGATGAAAAGAAAGTGTATCGTCAATCTTTGTGGTTTCTTTGGCTTCCCGCTTATCCCAAAAGAAATGCATCGGAACCTCCGGATGAGCAGTATGCCACTCTTTCACCTCCTCACCGAATCCGCTATTCAACAAATAGCCATGCAGATAGTTTCCTTTTCGAGGAGTCTTATTTATTATTTCCTTACGCAATAAAGGAGGTACTACCACCATCTTATCTGCCGGAACTTCGCGCATTTTCCGAAATGACAGGGCCAGCTTTTTCGTAGCACCAATAGCCGTTACACGGGTAAAAAACTTCAACAAAGATAAAGAGACTGCATTCAGCTTGGGAAAAGAGAAATCAGGATGCAGAAAAAGATACTGGTGAGCAATGCAAACCATCATCGCTTTCGGACGGCAAAACAAATAAGTCAGCCCCGTCAACAACTCATAAAAATTGATTACCACATCTGCACCTGTTTCCTTTATCATCCGGTTAATATAGTGTATACTAGCCGTATATTTATGCAGTCGCAATACATTATATCCTATACTTTTCAGCAAATTAACCTGTTTATTCTTTGCCGTAGGCAGAAAGTTCGGACTTTCAAAAGAATAGACCGGTGCATTGATTTTCTCCATAAAGAAATCAGGGATACAACGAGCCGGACTTTTCCCGACAAGCACACCGACAACCTGATGACCTTCGTCCGTCAGCTTCTGCCGGAGAGACAAGGCTTGTGTCAGATGACCTCTACCCTCCCCTTGTATGATAAACAGCATTTTCATATCACTTCAGCATATAATACAGGTTTTGAAACAGATTCTTCCTCCATATCGTACTCTGCCTTATTGTAAGTCAGAATATTCCATTCTCCTTGTTCATTTTCAACCAGGGCAGTCATGCTTTCCACCCAATCGCCGGAATTCAGGTAATGAACATTGCCGTACCGGACATTTGCCGCCTGATGAATATGAACGCAGATAATTCCGTCAAGGCGTTTGGTCTGTGCCAGTTTTACCAGAATCAGACGGTCGCAGTCAATATGTTTAAGGAAATTGGTTACTTCTTTCGTCTTGGAATGTTCAGAACCCAGGTGAATGTCAAAAAGCACAACGGTCGGATAATATTTTCTTAGTTTCATACGTAAGATATTTACACTACACAAAGAAACGCAACCGCTGTTACAGCATTGCAACAACCGTATGAAGATGCTTTTTCTTTTTCCACCGTAAATGCTTACATTTGCCTTTTCAAATTGAAACATAATCATTTTATGGATATTAACTCCCTCCCTGAGAGAGCTAAAAAAGTAGAGAAGGAAACAAAGACTTTTTTCAAATCTATCAAGAAGAACCGTCACCGGGAACTGGACGACACGATACATGCCATTCACCAGGAGGTATTCGATTCTATCAATTGCCTGGACTGCGGGAATTGCTGCCGAACATTGGGACCGCGCATCACAGACCGTGATATCGAACGGATTGCACAAGCCTTGCGTATCAAACCACACGAAGTCGTTCAACGACATTTGCATATCGACGAAGATAAGGAGTATGTATTCCGTTCAATACCTTGCCCCTTCCTGGGAAGCGATAATTATTGCAGTATTTATGAGGACCGTCCGAAAGCCTGCCGGGAATATCCGCATACGGACCGGAAAAAGTTCTACCAGATACATGCACTGACAATTAAGAATGCAGAGACCTGCCCGGCAGTATTCCATACGTTAGAGCAGTTGAAACAGGAGTTTTAAGGAAAAAACGACTTGCGATACCAGCTAAAAGAAACAAAAAAGGCATCCCCCAAAGAGGATGCCTTATAGTTAGATACTAATTTATTAATCAATCTTCTGACTGAGTAGCTTCGTAAGCCTTCAACAGCTTATCCTGTACATCTGACGGTACAAGTTCGTAAGCAGAGAACTTCATTGTGAATGAAGCACGGCCACCGGTAATAGAACTCAAAGAAGTTGAATAGTTGGACATTTCTTTTAAAGGAACTTTAGCCAACAACTTTTCAAAGCCTTTTTCACTGTTCATACCCATAATGATGGCACGGCGTCCTTGCAAGTCGCTCATTACATCACCCAGATAATCACCCGGAACGGAAACTTCTACATCATAAACAGGTTCGAGAATCTTTGGACCAGCTTCTTTAAAGGCAGTACTGAAGGCATTACGACCGGCCAACATGAAAGAAATTTCATTACTGTCTACCGGATGCATCTTGCCATCATAGACAATGATGCGCACATCACGGGCGTACGAACCGGTCAACGGTCCCTGTTCCATACGTGCCATAATACCTTTCAGAATAGCCGGCAAGAAACGGGCATCGATGGCTCCACCAACGATACTGTTAATAAATACCAGCTTACCACCCCAGTCCAAATCAATAGTTTGCGTATCACGTACGCTAATTTTATATTCCTGTCCGCCGAAACGATACATATCCGGAGCCGGCATACCTTCATAATAAGGTTCTACAATCAAGTGAACTTCACCGAACTGGCCTGCACCACCGGACTGTTTCTTATGACGATAGTCAGCACGGGCAGCCTTTGTAATGGTTTCACGATACGGAATCTTCGGTTCAAGATACTCAATCGGCAGCTTATCATTATTTTCAATTCTCCATTTCAACGTACGCAAGTGGAATTCTCCCTGTCCGGAAACGATTGTCTGTTTCAATTCCTTAGACTGTTCGATAACCCATGTCGGGTCTTCTTCACGCATACGGTTCAGGATTTCCATCATCTTTTCCGCATCCGACTCATTAACCGGCTTAACGGCACGGCGGTATTTCGGGTCCGGATATTTGATAAAGTCGAATTTATAATCGCATCCCTTACCATTCAGGGTATTACCGCGACGCACATCTTTCAACTTCACTGTTGCACCGATATCGCCTGCCACCATTTCAGACACTTCGTTACGAGTCTGTCCGGCAACGGAGAATAACTGTGCGATACGTTCTTTCGAACCACGGTCGGCATTCAGCAAATCGTCTCCTGCTTTTACTTTTCCTGATATCACTTTAAAATAGGAAACCTGGCCGATATGCGGTTCTATAGTAGTCTTGAAGAAGAACAGACTCGTCGGGCCATCGGCTACAGGAGTAACCTCCACGCCTTCGGTTGTTACCGGACGAGGCATCTTATCGGTACAAGGAACCACATTTCCAAGGAATTCCAACGTACGGCGAACGCACATATCACGTCCAGCACAAACGCAGAATACCGGGAACATACCGCGGATAACCAAACCGGCACGGATACCGGCACGCATATCGTCTTCGCTCAAAGTGCCTTCTTCGAAGAACTTTTCCATCAGCATATCGTCATTTTCGGCTGCTGCCTCAACGAGCGCTTTGTGAAGTTCCATGGCTTTGTCCATCTCTTCTGCCGGAATTTCCAGTACGTCAGGTACACCGCCTTCGGGTTTCCAACGATACATCTTCATTTTCAACACATCGACAACGGCATTGAAAGAGGCTCCTGTATTAACCGGATACTGGATAGGAACAATCTTACTGCCAAACTGATCTCTCAGCTGGGCAATTGTTCCGTCGTAGTCCGCTTTATCGTTATCCAACTGATTGACAACGAAGATAACGGGTTTATGAAATTGTTCTGTATACCGGAACTGGTTCATTGTTCCCACTTCCACACCATACTGGGCATTCAAAACCATCAGTGCCGTATCGGTAACGTTCAGGGCTGAAACAGCTCCACCGATAAAGTCATCCGAACCCGGACAATCGATAAAGTTCAGCTTCCTGTCTTGCCACTCAACACTGAAAACGGTTGAGAACACTGAGTATCCATACTCTTTCTCAACCGGGAAATAGTCGCTCACTGTATTTCCTCCGTCCACAGAGCCACGACGTTTTATAACTCCACCCTCGTAAAGCATTGCTTCAGCGAGAGTGGTTTTCCCAGAGCCCGAACTTCCCAAGATAGAGATGTTCTTAATTTCGTTTGTTTGGTATACTTTCATGATATCAGGTATTTTGAGTTTAACAATAAATATCATTACGTGAATTACTCACGAGGCCGCAAATTAGAGAATGTACAGGAAAAAAACAATTATCTGCCCCGTGTTTGAGAACTATGTTATGTAACAGGCCTATGAAATCAGAGATAGATTCACTACTTTTGCCATTAAATATATGTATAATATGGCAGGTCTTTATATCCATATTCCCTTTTGTGCAAAACGTTGTTTGTACTGCGATTTTTTCTCCAATACGGAGATGAAGTACAAAGAGCCATACCTTGCCGCCGTGGTCCGTGAACTGGAATTACGCAAGGAGTATACGGATGGCGAACCTGTCGAAACCATTTATTTCGGTGGCGGGACACCATCCCAACTGGAGGCAATAGATTTCGACCGTATATTCAATGCCATCCACCGGCTTTTCGATGTAAGCCATTGTCAGGAAATCACTCTGGAAGCCAATCCGGACGATATGACACCCGAATATGTGGCCTCCCTGCGCTCACTACCCTTTAACCGTGTCAGTATGGGAGTACAAAGTTTCAAGGAAGAGGACCTCCGCTTCCTGAACCGTCGCCATAACCGGGAACAGGCCTTGCGGGCAGTCGAGTTATGCAAGGAGAACGGCTTATCAAATATCAGCATCGACCTGATATACGGCCTGCCGGGGCAGACAGTAAAAGAATGGGAAGCCAATCTCGACACCGCTATCCGGCTCGACATTCCACATATCTCCGCTTACCATTTAATATATGAAGAAGGAACGGCTTTATATAAACTAAAGGAAGCCGGAAAGATTTCTCCCGTAGAAGAAGAGGTCAGCGTAGCCCTTTTCACCTCACTGATAGAACGGCTGACGGCAAACGGATATCAGCAGTATGAAATATCCAACTTTGCACGTCCCGGAATGCTCTCCCGCCATAACAGCTCGTACTGGACCGGCAGGAAATACCTGGGGATAGGCCCGTCCGCCCATTCCTATAACGGAATAAGCCGCCAATGGAATATATCCTCACTCCCAGCCTATCTCCGGGGAATCGACAGCGGTTCACCCGACATAGAAATAGAGGAACTGGATTTAAACACCCGCTACAATGACTTCATTATCACCGGACTTCGCACCATGTGGGGCGTCAGTTTAATTGAAATTCAAAGACTGTTCGGAAAAGAGAAACTTGCCTACTGCCAAAAGCAGGCAGCCCCTTACCTTAAACAGGGCCTGCTTATTCAAAAAGGCGAAACTTTACTCCTTTCCAGGGAAGGGATTTTTATCTCCGATGGCATCATGAGCGACCTTTTATGGGTCTAATTTTAACAAAACAGCCCTCCGAAACAACGAAATGCGGGGTTATTCGTACAAATTCTGCACATTTTCACGATTTTTGAGAAATAAATTGTACAACATATAAAACTATTATCTATATTTGCCCTGTCAAAAGCAGCAAATAGTGCCATATTTATATATAATATCAGGTTGCAACGGAGCAGGAAAAACAACGGCTTCCTTTACAATACTTCCAGAAATGTTGAAGTGTAAGGAGTTCGTGAATTCCGACGAGATAGCCAAGGGGCTTTCCCCTTTTAATGCAGATAGTATCGCCGTAGCTGTAGAAGCAAGCCGTATTATGTATAAGCGCATCAAAGAACTCATCGCAGCCGGTGAGACTTTTGCAATGGAAACTACGCTCGCCACCCGATCAGTCGCAAACCTGATCAGGGAAGCACAAAGGGAAGGATATTATGTGACATTGTTATATTTCTGGTTGAATACGCCGGATTTGGCAGTGGAACGGGTAAAAATGAGAGTGGCTGCCGGTGGTCATAACATACCGGAAAGTACTATCCGTCGCAGATACGAGGCGGGTATTCACAATCTTTTTGAACTATATATCCCCATTAGTGATTATTGGATGGTAACAGACAATTCTATGTCTCCGATGGAAGTAATCGCCAAAGGATTCAAGAATGAAAAAAAAGAGATATATAATTCGGATATTTACACTAAACTTGAACATCATGAGTGAACAAGAAGTAAGAGAATTTGAAGAGAATATAGTTAAAGGAGCCAATATAGCTTTTCAACGCTTAGTTAACCAGAAAAAGAAAGAAGACGGAGAATTAGTATTCTCACGTAACGGATATATTTTCCGCGTAAAAGCAGCTGAACTTGAAAAAGGCATGTTTTAATTATATCAGAATATAAAAAAAGCGAGTGATTGTATCAATCATTCGCTTTTTTTATGACTTTAATCCTATCCCAGATAGCCAGACGTTCACATCCTGCTATCCGGAATTCAGATTTCTTTCCTATTATTCTACCAAATCCATCTCCTCCAGCAGATAGCCGGCTCCGGCATATTTGTCGATCAGGAATAATACATAACGGATATCGACGATGATACTGCGCTGATAGTCCGGCAAGTACTGGATATCGCCGCCTACACCTTCCCAGTTACGGTCGAAGTTGATACCAATCAGTTCGCCGTTCGCATTCAGGACAGGACTGCCGGAATTACCTCCGGTAGTATGGGTCGTTGCGCTGAAGGCTACCGGCATTCGTCCGTCGGGCATCTGATAGCGGCCGAAGTCTTTGGCTTCATAAAGCGCTTTCAGGCGGGACGGTACAACAAACTCCCAATTCGTAGAATCTTCCTTTTCCATCACACCGTCCAGAGTGGTCTGGCAGTTATAATAAACGGCATCCTTCGGACGATAACCTTTCACCTGTCCATAGGTCAGGCGCAGAGAGAAATTGGCATCGGGGAAATTGGCTTTATCCTGATACATTGCCAGCAATCCTTTTACATATTCTTTATGAGCCAACGCATATCCGGTATCGAAATCAGCCAGGGCGGCATTCAGATTCGCTTTTTCCTCCTGCACAGATTTGGCAAACAAGATCATCGGGTCCTGCTCCAGAGCTTTCACGGAAGGGCGCGTTTTGAACTTGTCGAAGTTCTCTTCGCTTCCGTAGATAGATTTTTCGAACAGGTAATCTACAAAACGGTCTACATCACCCTTGAATTTCTTGTCAATCAAAGAGAAATAAGCTGGCTGGGACTTTGCGGGAACCAGGCGGCGGTATTCCTTCAGCATAACTTTTGCAATCTTCTTGTCTACTTCCGGGGCATAATCCTTATCGGCGAAACGATGGTAAGCCATATCCAGCAGACGGATTTGTTTCTGTTGCTCGTTGCGGTCTTTTCCGCTCAGGGCATCACTGACGGACTGCACCTCTGTCGGTACTTTTGTAAATTCAATTCCACGCTGGATGGCCTCATCCAGCATCCAGCTACGGAAACGGAGGTCTTTCCGGTCGGAAACTATCTGTTCAAGGGTCGACAAGGCTTCCGGGTAGCTTGATTCGTTATTCTTTTGCGCCCAGGCAATCAGACGGTCTTGTTCTTCTTTCTTTACCTGCTCGAAGTTACGTTTCTTTATTGCCCAGTTGCTTCCGATAGCATTCTTATAGGCATTGGTCGAACCGGCATACTTGCTGGCGTACTGGATACGGACAGAAGGGTCTTTCAGCATCTCGTCCAACATGACTTCCTGGCGAAGGTTACGGATATTGATACGGACAGTATTGTCTATATCGCGACGTTCGGCCACCTCCCAGGAGGTATAGTACTTGTTTGTGCGGCCGGGAAATCCCATCATCATGGCATAATCGTCTTCTTCAACACCTTTGACGGATATTTTAAACCAGCGTTTCGGACGTAGCGGGACATTCGATTCGGAATATTCCGCCGGATTACCGTTCGCATCGGCATAAACACGGAAGACGGAGAAGTCGCCGGTATGACGCGGCCACATCCAGTTGTCGGTATCCGCACCGAACTTACCGACAGATGAAGGGGGAGCACCGACCAGACGGATGTCGGAATAGATTTTCTTCGTAAACATATAATATACGTTACCTCCGTAGAAGGCCTTAATCTCTACTTCCGTACCGGGATTATCCTGCAGGAACTTTTCTCCGACTTTGGCTTTCGCCAGCCCGTTCAGGTATTTCGGGGAAAGGAAGTTCATACTTTGCGGGTCTGTATCTTTCTCCAGTTCTTTCTTTACATAGTCGGTTACATCTTCTATCTTGTCGATGAAGGTGACGGTCAGTCCGGGGTTCGGCAATTCCTGATCGCGGGTTGTCGCCCAAAAGCCATCGGTAAGATAATCATGTTCCAGCGTACTGTGTTGTTGTATCTGGCCGTATCCGCAATGATGATTTGTCAGCAACAGGCCGTCCGGCGAAACGATTTCACCTGTACAGCCTCCGCCGAAGATAACGACTGCATCTTTCAGGGATGCGGAATCAGGACTGTAGATATCGTAATCCTGCAATTTAAGTCCCAGCGCCTGCATTTCCGGAAACTTCTGCTGCTGGAGCAACGGAAGCAACCACATGCCTTCATCCGCAACAGCGGGCAATGACAAAGCGGCGGCCAGAACGGATAATAAGATTTTCTTCATGGTGTTTTATTGTTTAAATTATTATTATTTCTTTGTCCATTGGGAATAGGGTTCCTTAGTCAGCATCGAGTTGTAATATCTACGGACGCCACTGACCTCTTCCCCTATCCAGTCGGGTTTCTCAAACGGCTCATCTTCGGAGGCCAGTTCTATTTCGGCCATAACCAGGCCTTCGTTGGCTCCGTGAAAGACATCGACCTCCCAGGTATGTTTGCCGGCGCGGACCAGATGGCGCACTTTGTCGATAGCTCCCGGTTCACAGAGGGTCAGAAGCTGTTCGGCATCCGGCAAAGGAATCTCCTGCTCGAACTCGTAACGGCTCAGGCCTTTATCATCGGAAGGGCCTTTAATGGTAAGAAAACCTTTCTCACCTCTTATACGGATACGCACCGTACGACCGGGTTGCGAACAGATGTAACCTTGCACGATACGCTGGGAATTGCAGACATCTTTAGAGAAGTCTCCCTTTACAATGAATTTCCTTTCTATTTCGGTTGCCATAGCTGTTGCTGTTATAAACCGGAGCTAATACCTTTTTCCTCAGCAGGGAAGTTGTTGCCGACGACGTCGGCAATATTGTCGACACTGTCAGCAAAATTATCGACGCTGTCGGCAAAGCTTTCGACACTGTCGGCAACAGATTTCCTGCAAAGGTAAATAAGATTTACCCGGTTGTTATTGGCTGTTTATCAGGAGGTAATTCTTATTTGATAGTCACCATAGTGGCACCAAAACCGTATTCACGGAAAGAAGCATCCTGATAATAGTATTGTTTGTATCTTGTTTTCAGTTCCTTTTCTATCGCTTTACGCAGAACGCCATCCCCTTTGCCGTGGATAAAGACAATCTTTTGTCCTTTATGATTTGCGTACTTACCCAGTATTTCATGAAATTTATCCAACTGGTAGGTCAGCATATCCGCGTTGCTCAATCCGTTTGTATTGTCCAGCAGTTCCGTGATATGCAAGTCGACTTCCAATACGGCGCTGTCCGATTTCTTCTTCACGATAGTCTGGGAGGCACGACGGTCTTCCTGAGCTTTCTGATACATCGCCTCTTTCAGGTCGGCCGCAGAAACAAGCAATTCCTTTTCCGGCACGTCGTTGCGAACGATGGGATACACCATTGCGTCTTCCTCGAAGAAATCGTTTTCCATAAAACAATGCTGCTTATAGAACTTGACCGTATCGAGATGTAACTCTACAGAGATGGAGTTCTTCAGGGAATAAGGTTTGTCCTTCTTGAAAGCAATCAACTGCACGCATATCCGTTCGAGGTCGTTCAGGTCTTCCTTGCCGAATTCTTCCAGGAAGATTTTCGTATTCGGTTCTATCAGACCATTGTAACGGCTGACCCAGCTGTTGTTATGGCGGTTCATATAGTTGAAGAACAGATAGTAGTTGCTGTCGTTGATGAAATAGGCTTCATAACCGCTTTGCTGCATGACCTTTGTCGGTTCGAGCGGAAGATAAGCCAGGTAGATATTCATCCGTTCCCCCTCGGCTGTTTCTTCTATTTTCACTTCCTCCTGTTTCGGCTGCGGTTTAGGGGCCGACTGTTGCACCTGCGGTTGCGGCTGTACTTTCGGACGGTTCGAACTATGCACCTGCATCTCATTCTCTCCGCCAACCACAACGCATTCACGAATCAGCGCCGGAATGTCGAATCCGTCTTCATCTTCCACCAGTACCTGGTCTTTTCCTTTAAAACCACGCACGATACCGCCTCCCGTTGTATTCAGGAAGCGGACTTTATCACCTACCTTTATATTACTCATAGCTTTTGTCGTTTATATTTCGTATCGACAAAGATACTTCATTATACCATAATATCATACAAATTTGTACTTTTGCACCCGGGTTCAACAAGAATGTGCCTGATAAACAGAGATAGCAATGGTTACAAAAACTCAACAGATAAGTATTGAAGATTATAATTATTCGTTGCCTGATGAACGAATCGCCAATTTTCCCCTCCCCAAGCGGGACGAGTCCAAATTATTACTTTACCGTGACGGAAAGGTCAGCGAAAGCGTCTTCAAGCATATTACGGATTATCTGCCGGAAGGCTCACTGATGGTATTCAACAATACCCGCGTAATCCAGGCACGATTGTTATTCCAACGTGCAACAGGGGCACAAATCGAAGTGTTCTGCCTCGACCCTGCCGCCCCGCACGATTATGAACTCATCTTTCAGCAGACAGAAGCATGTAACTGGATTTGCCTGATAGGAAACGCTAAAAAATGGAAGGAGCCGGTTCTTTCCCGGGAGATTACCGTCGCGGGCCAGACGGTCAGACTATCTGCCGAAAAAGTGCAGAGTTACGGAGAGACGCATCAGATACGTTTCAGTTGGGATGGCGGTTTCAGCTTTGCCGAAGTACTGGATGCTGCGGGAGAACTTCCGATACCTCCGTATCTTCACCGGAAAACGGAAGAAAGTGATCTAAAGACTTATCAGACCGTTTACTCCAAGATAAAAGGTTCGGTTGCCGCACCGACAGCCGGGCTTCATTTCACACCGGAAGTACTGGCCGACCTGGATGCCAAAGGTTTCGGTCGTGAAGAACTGACGTTGCATGTCGGGGCCGGGACATTCAAACCTGTCAAGAGCGAAACGATAGAAGGACACGAGATGCATACCGAATATATCTCCGTACACCGCAGCACTATTGAACGGGTAATGCAGAATTTCGGCAAAATCATTGCTGTCGGCACGACTTCTGTCCGCACGCTCGAAAGCCTGTATTATATCGGCGTCACGCTTGCCGCCCATCCGGATGCGACTTCCGAAGAGCTGATTGTCAGACAATGGATGCCGTATGAGGACGCCAATAACCGCCTGACACCGGCCGAGGCTTTGCAAAACATACTCGATTATCTGGACAAACACCAGCTAAATACGCTGATTACAGCCACGCAGATTATCATTGCCCCGGGATATGAATTCAAGATTGTAAAGGGAATCGTCACCAACTTCCACCAGCCGAAAAGCACTTTACTGCTGTTAATCTCAGCCTTCGTAAAAGGCGATTGGAAAAACATCTATGATTATGCCCTGGGACATGATTTCCGTTTTTTGAGTTATGGGGATAGTTCGCTGCTATTATAATAATGAATCCCGGTCCGGGCAATATCCTATCAATCCGTTCGTTATTACATAATATAAAGATTATCCGGTGATGAATAAGAAGATTACTCCCTATATACTACTGTTTTTAACCGCATTACTGCTGTTTTCCTGCAAATCGGCGAAGCTGAGCGATGCAGAAGAGAAGCAACGGATTGGTGAATACTTTGAGGCGGCGGCTATTTATCGGAAGGTGTATACGAAAACGTCTCCGCAGAAACGGGACTTACGCGGGTACATCGCCTACCGGATGGCTGAATGTAACCGGCTTATCAATAACACCCCGAGGGCGACCAGTGCCTATATGAATGCGCTGCGTTATGACTATCCCGACAGTATCGTGAGCCTGCGCCTGGGACAGATGTACCAGAAAAGCGGAAAATATATGGACGCCATACGCCATTACAACGACTTCCTGTTATTAAACCCGGAAAGTCAACTGGCCCTTAACGGTATCAAAGGAAGCGAACTGGCCCCGCAATGGAAACAAAACCCGAACCGTTATATCGTCAAGCGGATGGAGAAATTCAACTCCCGCCGCGGCGAATTCTGCCCGATGCTTTACGGTGAGAAATACGACCAACTCTACTTCACCTCTTCCCGTACACCGAAAGGTGCCAACAAGGACAAAGACGAAACGATCAGTGCCATCACCGGCCAGCGAAACAACGATTTCTTCCTGGTCAAACAGGATGAACAGGGCAACTGGCTCGCCCCCGTCGAACTGGAAGATGAAGTAAACACCGAATTTGATGAAGGAACCCCTTCTTTCTCCAAAGACGGCAACACCATGTACTACACCTACTGCGCACAGGACCCGGAAGGACCGCGCACGTCAGAAATATATGTATCCACCCGCAGCAGCGCCAAATGGGGAAAAGGGACGCGTGCCAGCATCGTGAAAGACTCGGTTACTGCCCTGGGACACCCGGCAGTCTCACCCGACGGGAAATACCTGTATTATGTATCGGACGCTGTCGGCGGTTTCGGAGGAAAAGATATATTCCGCTCCCGGCTCGTAGGTAATGACTTCGGCCCCATGGAAAACCTAGGGCCGGACATCAATACGCCCGGCGACGAAATGTTTCCGTACGTACGCGATTCCGTCACACTCTATTTCGCCTCCAACGGCCATCCGGGCATGGGCGGACTGGACCTGTTCAAAGCGACCCAGGACAGCACCGGCAAATGGCATGTCGAGAATCTGAAAGCACCCATCAACTCGATGGGAGACGATTTCGGTATCACCTTCGAAGGAGATAAGGAAAAAGGCTTTTTCAGCTCCAACCGCAATGACGCCCGCGGCTACGACCACCTGTACTCATTCGAGCTTCCTATCATAACCATCTTTATCGAAGGTATCGTGTTTGATGTGGACGAGAATCCGATTGAAGACGCAACAGTCCGCATCGTCGGTAAAGACGGTCTGAACGAAAAAGTACTGGCAAAAAAAGACGGAACCTACCGCGTAGAACTGGAACGTGACATCCGTTACGTAATGATGGCAAGCGCCCGCGGTTACCTCAACCAGAATTTCGAACTGAAAACCGGACCGGAAGAAAAGAACGAGACGTATATCGTAGACTTCTACCTCTCCCCGATAAGCAAACCGGTAGTTATCGAAAATATCTTCTATGACTTCGACAAAGCAACCCTGCGCCCCGAATCACAGAAGGCGCTGGATGAAATGATCAAGATGCTGAACGATAACCCGAACGTGACAATCGAGTTGGGAGCTCATACCGACCGTAAAGGAAGCGACCAGTATAACGAACGTCTGGCACAACGCCGCGCCCAATCAGTGGTGGATTACCTGATTGCAGGAGGTATCGAAAAAGAACGCCTGGAAGCCAAAGGCTATGGCGAAAGCGTACCGAAAGTTATCAATAAGAAAATGGCTAAGAACTACGATTTCCTGAATGAAGGAGATGTATTGACGGAAGAGTTTATCCTGACGCTGACTCCCGAACAACAGGAAATAGCAGACCAGATAAACCGCCGCACAGAATTTAAAGTACTCAGAACAAACTATAACCTGTTCTAAAAGTCGTTATTCCGTTTTACTCTTCGCCAGCACTTCGGAAAAAGAGATGGGCCAGTCAATCGCACTCATCAATGTTTCGAAAACCAGGCGGTAGTTAAGCGGAATAACCATATACTCCGAATACAGGTCACATACGGTCAGTGCCAGCATCATCTTGGTGTTGTAATGCGCCCCTTTCAGGATCACCAGACTTTCCAGGACCGAGGTATCCCGTGCCTTCTCGAAATCCTGCTCCGTCAAAAGGATTTTATTCTGCAACTGTTGATAATGAGGACAATCAGATACGGAGGCATAGCCCTCCGTTCCTTCGGCGATATCCAGTAAAACACGGCAAACAGCAATCCGTTCTCTTTCTTTTGGATTCATACGTCAATCAAGCCGCCCCGTTTCCCTCGTTTGGCATTTTATATCATAAAGAAGCGTGGAAACTGTTAATCCATTATTCGGAACTGAGGTATCGCCAAACACCCATCGAACAAATAATAAGACAACAGCCCACGCTCTATTCTACATACAGGAGTATATATAACAAGCGTGAGCGTTCAGTTGTCTATCATCTTCGTCCGACTAGAAACTTGGCGATTTTCAGTTCCAAAGATAATATCTTAAACGCTTACATATCGTTCCCCTGGAGAGTAACCGAAACTCAAAGGACGGCTTCCCCATTGAACGAAACAAAGATAGTTAAAAGCAATAATATATATTCTTTGCAAAGAATTATTAACAAGAAAAAAAGATATACAGGATATTACCGGACGCAGACGACGCAGAAAGCGCAGAATAACGCAGACTTATTAATTAAAATATTATCTGCGTTATTCTGCGCTCCGTCTGCGTCGTCCGCGTTCCTTTCTACAAACTGGAACTACTTACTCCACCGTAAACTTATAAATACATTCACTGAGGTACTTTTCTCCCGGATTAAGCACTACACTCGGGAAATCCGGGTGATTGGGACTGTCCGGATAATGCTGTGTTTCAAGACACAAAGCACCACGATGCGGATATAAAACACCATGCTTTCCGGTATCTTTTCCATCCATGAAGTTTCCGGTATAGAATTGGATACCCGGTTCATTGGTATATACTTCCAGAGCGATACCGCTGGTCGGAGAATACGCCTTGGCTGCCAGAACATTCTTATCGCCGTTTGTATTCAGTACCCAGTTCAGGTCATACCCACGCCCGAACAGTAATTGCTGGAACGGGTCGTTAATCTGTTTGCCGATAGCTACCGGAGTACGCAAATCCAGCGGAGTACCTTCAACAGGACTGATACCTACTGGAATCAGGGTACTGTCTACCGGAGTATAGTTATCCGCATTAATCATAACCAACTGGTCCAACACATCGGAACCGGGAACACCGGAGAGATTGAAATAACTATGGTTTGTCAGGTTCACAACCGTCTTCTTGTCGGTTGTTGCTTCATATTTGATACCGACTGCATTGTCATCTGTCAGTGTATAAGTAACCTTGATATCCAGATTTCCGGGGAAACCCGCTTCACCGTCTTTTGAAAGATAAGTCAACTCCAGCGCCTGGTCGTTCAGCTGCTTAGCATCCCACATGCGGGCATGATACCCCTGCGGACCACCATGCAGGCAATGCGCACCGTTATTTTGAGGAAGAGTATATTCTACATCATCCAAAGTAAACTTACCCTGATTGATACGGTTTCCGTAACGTCCGATCAAAGCACCGTAGTTTCCGTCTGACTGCACATACTGCCCGATATTGTCATAACCCAGCACGACATCGGTCATTTTGCCATTCTTATCCGGAACCATTACAGAAACCAGGCGTCCACCGTAGTTTGTAATACAAGCCTCTGCCCCATTTTTATTCTTCAACACATACAAGGCAGTCGGCTTACCTTCCACTTCCGATACAAAATCAGACTTCATTAACCCGGAGAGTGTAGCCTCTTCTCTTTTTTCGCCGCATGACAGCAATAAACACATTGCCATAACAGCCATACATAGTCTTTTCATTTCAAATTGATAAATTAAAGTGTTTGTTGGATATAGGGCAAATATACGCCATTCTAGTCAGAATCTCCTTCATCCTCCGAATAATAATATCTTTTAACGAACCCGGAACTTCATCGTCTGCACACCTTGTTCTCCTTCGACTCTCAAGGAATAAATTCCAACAGGAAGGGAGGACAGGGAAACGGTTTCTCCCGGACGGGCAGAATAGTAGACCTGTTTTCCACTCATTGCATAAACCGTCAGGTTTTTGTAATTACCATTCAGATACAGGATATTGTCAACGACGGAAATCAAATCGGATGGCAATTGTACTTTTTCTGTTGAAACCGGGTCTTTATAGATCAGTTCCACACTTTGCACCGACAAGGTGTTATTCTCCTTTATCAGGCTGCGATTACGGTAATCGGCACCGGATATAGTTATATTCATCTTCTCCGGGGCTTCTTCCGACAGGTAGTCGACAGGTACCGAGATACGCGTCCAGTCGGATAACTCGCCTTCTATTTTAAATTCAGCTTTACCGATCAGGGTGACAGAGCCATTCTCCGCCAGCACGTCTTTCTCATTATCGATCAACTCTTTGCCATCCGGACTTTGGGAAACGACTGTTCCTTTCCAAAGATAAAGGACCATCCAGCCTATCTCTTCCGCAACAACTTTACGTTTGAATACGCCGACAATAGAATCCGGACGGTGGGTAAATTCCAATCCTCCGGTTGTTCCTCCGTCACTCTTGGATATATCCGAAATATTGGCATATACCCAGGGAGTTCCCAAAGAGATATAAGCAGGCGCAGGCGCTCCGAGTCCGAACAAACCGACAAACTGGTTGGTCAACTGCACGGAGCCATCCGAATTGCGAGTTACCAACTCTTTCTTCACACCCATCTGACTGACATTCGATGCTTTCCAGAAAGCAGGTTGCTTGCCGACTCCATTATAGCCGGTCTCCCATTCAGCAGAGAAATCGCCATTGGGAACAGACTGGGCACTAACATAACTAAAAAAAGCCGCTCCGTTAATAATCAGGACACAGCACAAAATCCTTAGTAGAAATTTACTCATAATACATTACTTTATAGTGGTTTAGAAGGCAAATATAACAAAAAGAGGTTAGAATCCCTCTTTCAATATCTTTTTTAGTGGCTGGAAGAAACGTTCTATCAAACGTACATCATCAGTTACAATTTCAGCAGTGGCTTTCATTTCATAAGAAACAGGCAGATTCTTCCTATAATTGGTGGTCAGTCCGTCCGGGAAGGCAATCTCCACCATATAATTGTCTTCCGAAGGCACCAGCGAAACTGACGACAAACGC